>JAUPVD010000413.1 GCA_030917225.1 Pseudomonadota bacterium | reverse complement strand
GCTGCGCGTGGGCTGTGCTGGGAACGGCATCGGCCAGCTTGCCCTTGAGTTCCAGCAACAGTCGTTCGGCCGTTTTCTTGCCGATGCCCGGCACCTTGGTCAGGCGTCCGGCTTCCTGCATGGCCACGGCATGGGCCAGGTCGGCGACCGACAGGCCGGAGAGTACCGACAGTGCGGTGCGCGCACCGACACCCGAAATCTTCACCAATTGGCGAAAGGCAAAGCGTTCGGCCTCCGTGGCAAAACCGTAAAGAAAATGTCCGTCCTCGCGCACCGCCATGTGCGTCAGCAATGTCACCTTTTCGCCATTGGCCGGCAGGTTGTAGAAGGTGCTCATCGGCACGTCGACCTCGTAGCCGACGCCGTGCACATCGAGCAGGATCTGCGGCGGGTTCTTTTCAGCGAGGGTGCCGGAGAGGCGTCCGATCATGTCAGCTCTTCAAGTGAGGAATGGAGGTCAGGCGGCCGCTCTTGCGTCGCCCGGCAGAGGATAGCGCGCCGAGGCCTTGTCCGCCATGGGCATGGGCAATGGCGCAGGCCAGTGCGTCGGCGGCATCCTGCGAGGGTTCGCCGGGCAGCGAGAGCAGCCGGCACACCATGTGCTGCACCTGCGCCTTGGTGGCGCGGCCATGGCCGACCACCGCCTGCTTGATCTGCATGGTGCCGTATTCGGCCACCGGCAGGCCGGCGCCAACCAGCGCGCCAATGGCGGCGCCGCGGGCTTGGCCGAGCAGCAGCGTCGACCACGGGTTCTTGTTGAGAAAAACTTCTTCGATCGAAGCCTGTACCGGCGTGTAGGTAGCAACGATCTCGGCAATGCCGCGGGTGATGACGCCCAACCGTTCGGGCAGCGACGTCTTCTCGTCGGTACGGATGCAGCCGCTGGCCACGTAGGTCAGTTTGCTGCCCGTCTTGTCGATGACGCCAAAGCCAGTGATGCGCAGCCCCGGGTCGATGCCGAGGAGGCGTGTCGAGGTGTTCGCAGGGCTGGCGGAGTTGGCGGAGCGAGAGGAGGCGGGCGGCATGGTCATTTCCGGATCAACCCGGATTCTAACCGCCCGCAGTGCCTATTTTTGCGGCGACGCGACCTTTTTCAGCATCAGGTCCACGTGCCCTGGACTGCCGCGCGTGATCACCGGGGTGGCGGTATCGGTAATGAACAGCAGCTTGCCGCCGTTTACGATGCGCGCCGAAACTGTGTAGCTGTTGCGCGGATTGATATTCACGGCATCGTAATCGATCTGGTAGGACACCGGTACCTGGCCGGCGATGGCGAGGCGCTGCTCGGCGACGACGATCGCCGGCGCGTCGGCGCGCGAGGTGTCGAGTAGCTGGATGATGGCCTCGCTACCCGGCGGCAGGGCAATCCGTTCGCGGTAGGCGACGGTGCCGCTGATGACGGCGGGAATGGCCATGGGTGCTGCAGGTTTCTTCTCTGCGGCATGTGCGCCGGGCAGCGCGAGGGCCAGCGAAAGCAGTGCGCTGGCAGCAATTTTGAGAATGCGATGGATCATGAACAAGCTCCTTTCATTACAGCGGAAATTATCGCCGAAACGGCCGGCAATGGCTGTAACAGCCAGTAACCACTCAGATTTTGCGTGCCAGCCAGACACCCCCGACAGCCAGTGCCATGCCGGCCAATGCGGCGCCGGTGAGCGTTTCGCCAAAGACCGCCCAGGCAATCAGCGCGGTCGTCGGTGGCGTCAGGTAGAACAGGCTGGCCACATTGACCGCGCTGCCGGAGCGGATCAATAGATTGAGCAGGCTGATCGCGCCGAGCGACAGCACCAGCACCAGCCAGCCGAGCGCGAAGACGAACTGCGGCGCCCAGTCGATGTAGAAATCCTCGAATACTGCGACCGCGATGGTGGTGATGGCCGCCGTCGGCAGGAACTGGATGACCGAGCCGGTACGCAGATCGAAGCTCGGGCAGAAGCGCTTCTGATAGAGCGTGCCGGCGGTGATGGCCAGCAGCGCAAGCACGGCGGGGATGATCATCGCCAGCAGTGGCGTGTCGTTGCCAGTGCCGCCGAACTTGCCGGAGACCACCAGAAAAACGCCGACAAAGCCTAGCGCCAGACCGATCCACTGCTTGCGCGTGACTTCCTCGCCGAGGAAGACGCCGGCGCCGAAGGCTGTCAGCAGCGGCTGCATGCCGACCAGCAGCGCGGTGATGCCCGCCGGCAGGCCGTGCTTGATCGCCACGAAGACACCACCCAGATAGAAGGCATGCACCAGCAAGCCGGAAACGCCGATATGGAACCAGCGCCGTGCATCGGATGGCCAGGGGGCTTTCGTCGCCAGCGCCAGCAGCGTCATCAGCCCGATCACGAAGAAATAGCGGACGAGCAGGAACGACAGCGGCTCGGCGTAAGGCAGGCCGAACTTGGCCCCGACAAAGCCGGTGCTCCAGAGAAAGACGAAGAGAAAAGGGGCGATTTTCAGCAGCATGAAAAAGAAAAGCGGCGCCGGGCGCCGCTTGTTCCGTGATTCATCGGGCGCTCAGATCATTCTTCAATGACGACGCTGGTATAGACATCCTGCACGTCGTCGAGCGACTCGAGTACGTCGAGCAGCTTCTGCATTCTGACGCCTTCGTCGCCGGAGAGTTCGGTCTCGTTCTCGGCCTTCATCGTTACCTGGCCGAATTCCGGCGTGAAACCGGCGGCTTCGAGCGCTTCCTTGACCGCGAGGTATTCGGCGGGGCCGGTAATGACTTCGATCGAGCCGTCGTCGTTGGTCACCACGTCTTCCGCACCGGCCTCGATCGCGGCATCCATCAGCTTGCCTTCGTCAGTGCCCGGAGCGAACAGCATCTGGCCGCAGTGCTTGAACTGGAACGCGACGCAGCCGTCGGTACCCATGTTGCCGCCATACTTGTTGAAGGCATGGCGGACTTCGGCGACGGTGCGCGTCTTGTTGTCGGTCAGGCAGTCGACCATCACCGCTGCGCCGCCGATGCCGTAGCCCTCGTAGCGGATCTCGACGTAATCGACGCCTTCAAGTTCGCCGGTACCCTTCTTGATCGCGGTGTCGATCTTGTCCTTGGGCATATTGACGCCCTTGCCCTTGTCGATGGCGACGCGCAGTCTAGGGTTGAAGCTCGGGTCGCCGCCACCCATCTTGGCGGCAACGGTGATTTCCTTGGCGATCTTGGAGAAGGCCGCGCCCCGCTTTTCATCCTGGCGACCCTTGCGGTGCTGGATGTTGGCCCATTTGCTGTGTCCTGCCATGACTGTCCTCTAGCTGAAAACGATACCGCGCCCAACGGGGCGCGGCGAATGGGGCGATTATACCGTTTTGGCCGTCGGTCGGCAGCCCGGGCTGCCGACGGTTACTGCCCTGCCGGCTTGCTGCCGCTGTGCTGCATGGCAGCCCTGCGGGCCTCCAGCGTTTCCAGTTGCAGCTTGTAGGCGGCGTAGTACTTGTAGATGTTGCGCACGTAGCCGACCGTTTCCTGGCCGACGCGCTTGGCGGCAATCAACTCGACGTTGTTGAACCACTTGTCCGGGTCCAATCCTTCCTCCTCGGCCTCCTTGCGCAGCTTGGCGATGCGTCCCGGGCCGGCGTTGTAGGCGGCGAAGGCGAACAGCGTGCGGTTGGTTTCGTCGAAATCGGCATCGTCGAAATAAGTTTCGATCAGCTTGCGCATGTACTTGATGCCGCCATGCACGTTCGCCTCGGCCTGGTGAATGTCGCCGACGCCGAGTTCCTTGCCGGTGGCCGGCATGATCTGCATGATGCCGATGGCGCCGACATGGCTCTTCGCATTCTGGTTCAGCCCCGATTCCTGGAAGCCCTGGGCGGTGACCATCAGGTAGTCGAAATGGTAGCGTTCGCCATAGACCTTGAAGAAGTTGAGCGACTGCTCGAAGCGTTGCCAGTCCGAATCGGCCGTCGGGTTCTTCAGCGACTTGAGGCGCTTCTGGTACGCGGCCAGGCGGGTTGCGACCGACATCGATTTCTGTGCGCCGGCCAGGTATTCATTGACGATGGCCGCCAGTTCCGGACTGTTGTTGCGGAAGGCCCAGCCGATGTGGCCGCCCTCGCTCAGCCGGATCGTGTCGTGAACCTTCAGGCCCTTGAGCATGCCGGCCCACAGTTTTGCCTTCCAGTCGTCGACGACGATGATGTTGATGATGCCGGCGGCGAGCATGTCCATCATGTCTTCGTCTTCCAGCGCGTCGGGCACCAGGCGCAGCTTCATCTCCGGCATGCCAGCCTTGCGGAAGGCATCATTCTGGCGTTTCAGGCTCGCGTGATAGCTGCTTGACGGGCGGACATGCACGTCCTTGCCGGCCAGATCGTCGAGGGTGGCCAGTGCCGGCGATGCCGGGCCGGTAACGACGATCTCCGTAACCTTGCCGTCGAGGGGCTTCGAAAAATCGACCAGCGCTTCCCGTTCGGGGGTGATCGTCAGATTGCCGACGGCGAGATCGGCCTTGCCCTCGATCAGCTTCGGCAGCAGCTTGTCGCGCGTGGTCGGGATGGCATAGACGGTGATCGGGTGTTTGCCGGTCTTGTATTTCTGGTTCACCCAGCGCTCGAACTCCCGGATGGTGTCGGCGGTCAGGCCGCGCTGGACGCCGCCGTCATTGAAGAACAGCGTTCGGCTGTAGGGGACGGCGATGCGGATGGCGCGCCGCTTCCGCATCGCCTCGAAGTCGCCCTTGAACTCCTTGACGGTGATGTTCAGGGTGGCGTCCTTGTGCTTCTCAGCCACCGCTGCGGCATGCGTTACCGGGCTGAGCGCGGCGAGAGCCAGCAGGGTCAGGGAGAAAGCAAGTCGGTTCACGTCATTTCCTCGGATCGATGATGGCGGCACTGCTAGAATCAACAGACCATCATACCCTTTCGCGTAAAGCCCCCACCATCATGACTGCTCCGCTCCTCGTTGCCCGCCACCAGACCACCGACCTCGCCCTTCTGCCCGCGCTGGCCAACCGCCACGGCCTGATCACCGGCGCCACCGGCACCGGCAAGACGATCACCCTGCAGGTGCTGGCCGAGCGTTTTTCCAGCATCGGCGTGCCGGTGTTCATGGCCGACGTGAAGGGCGACCTCTCGGGTCTCGCCGCCGCCGGTGTCGAATCGCCGAAGCTGGCCGAGCGCCTGAAAGCGCTGGGCGTTACCGACTGGGCGCCGGCTACCTTTCCCGCCGCCTTCTGGGATGTCTATGGTGCCGCCGGCCACCCGGTGCGCGCGACCATCTCCGACATGGGTCCGATCCTGCTTTCCCGCCTCCTGAACCTCAACGATACGCAGGCCGGCGTGCTGCAGCTGGTATTCAAGATCGCCGACGACCAGGGCCTCTTGCTGCTCGATCTCAAGGATCTGCGGGCCATGGTCCAGCACGTCGGTGAGAACGCCAAGTCCTTCACCACCGAATATGGCAACGTCTCCGCAGCCTCGATCGGCGCCATCCAGCGCAACCTGCTGACACTCGGCGAGCAAGGTGGTGAGGTTTTCTTCGGCGAGCCGATGCTCGACATCAACGACTTGATGCAGACCGACAATGGCAAAGGCGTCATCAACGTGCTCGCCGCCGACAAGCTGATGTCCAGCCCGCGCCTCTACTCGACCTTTCTCCTCTGGCTGCTGGCCGAACTGTTCGAGCAACTGCCCGAGGTCGGCGATGTGGAAAAGCCCAAGCTCGTCTTCTTCTTCGACGAAGCGCACCTGCTGTTCAGCGAAGCGCCACCGGCGCTGCTGGAGAAGATCGAACAGGTGGTACGCCTGATCCGCTCGAAAGGTGTTGGCGTCTATTTCGTCACGCAGAACCCGCTCGACATCCCGGACAAGGTGCTCGGCCAGTTGGGCAACCGCGTGCAGCATGCGCTGCGCGCCTTCACCCCGCGCGACCAGAAGGCAGTGAAGATTGCCGCGCAGACGTTTGTGCCAAACCCCAAGCTGGATGTCACCGCCACCCTGTCGCAACTGGGCACGGGTGAGGCGCTGGTGTCCACGCTGCAGGACAAAGGCATCCCTTCGCCGGTGCAGAAGACCCTGGTGGCGCCGCCGCGCTGCCGGATGGGCGCCATCACGGAGACCGAGCGCCAGCAGGTGCGCGCCGGCAGCCCGGTCGGTACCCGCTACGACGCCGCACTGAATCGCGAGTCGGCGGCGGAACTGCTGGCCAAGCGCG
>JAUPVD010000412.1 GCA_030917225.1 Pseudomonadota bacterium | reverse complement strand
CTCAATCTTGCTATCGGTCATCTTGGGCTTGCGACCGCCTTTGCGCCCAAGCTGACGAGCGACATCTAGCCCGGCGCGGGTACGCTCGACGATCAGTTCGCGTTCCATTTCGGCAAGGCTGGCCATGACGTGAAAGAAGAACCGGCCAGATGGCGTGCCGGTGTCAATGGCGTCTGTCAGGCTCTTGAACTGGATGCCTTGCTTGTGAAATTCGCCGACCAGATCGACTAGTTGCTTGACGCTGCGCCCTAAACGATCCAGCTTCCAGACAACCAAGGTATCTCCCTCGCGCAGCATTTCCTGTGCTTTTCCCAAGCCAGGGCGGTCAGCCCGTGTACCACTCACCTTGTCCTCAAAGACTTTCTGGCACCCGGCTTTGGTCAGGGCCTCCCGCTGTAATTCGAGGTTCTGATCCAGCGTAGAAACACGAGCGTAGCCAATCAACATAGCTTGCTTCGTTCAGAGCTATCGCGGTCTTCATCGTCGGCGTCTTGGCGCACAGCAGGTAGCTGCTTTAGAAACTCCGGTAGCCATTCTTGTGCTGTCTCCCACACCACATTGAGGTCGATGTCGAAATAGCCGTGGGCCATTCGGTTGCGCATGCCACGCATGTTGCGCCAAGGCACCTCGGGGTGCGCCTGAGTGAACGCGGCATAGCCCTCCATCACTTTCGTTGCGGCCTCGCCAATGATAATAAGGCTCAGAATGACAGCCTGCTGGGTGCGTTTGTCGGTCAGAAAGTCGTCTTTGGCCAACCCTTCCACGAAGCTGCACACATCGGTTGCTGCCTGCTGTATGTGATCGAGGTAATCAGGCAGGCGGTTCTCATTCATACCGGCTGCGCCTCCGCGAGCACCTTGGCACGGAACTTCGGCGACAAGTCGCCTGGTGTCAGCAAATCAACCTGAATGCCGAGCAGCGATTCCAGATCGTCTTGCAGACCGCCTAAGTCCAATAACGTGGCACCAGGCAGTGCATCGACCAAGAGATCAAGGTCACTGCCATCCCGGTCAGTGCCATGCAGCACCGAACCGAAGACGCGCGGGTTCGCCGTACGAAAGCGGTTCACCGCTTCGCGCACTGCATTTCGCTTCATGTCAAGCACAACGGACGGTCGCATGGGGCATCCTTTCTTATCGAAACTCATTGCGATGCTAAGGGATCGAGAATAACATTTCAAGAACTATTTTCGAGAATTGCAACGCCTTGATTTCGCGTGTCACGTTTGTCACTTTCAGAAGGCGACAGCACGAAATATCAAAAGTCGACCGCACGGTCTTTTCTGACGTTGGAGTCGCCTCAGAAAACGGAAAATAAAGCACGCTAAGGCGTAGTTCCCTCGGGCTACACCGCGTCCGCACTGCGCGGTTCTTTCTTCCCTTGCAGTGACGCAATCAGCGGGCAGGAAACGTTCCCCTTCCGCGCATGGCAGGCGCACACCAAATCAGACAGCACGGCCTCCATGCGCGCCAGGTCAGCCATCCTCTCGCGCACGTCCTTGAGCTTGTGCTCGGCCAGGCTGCTGGCTTCCTCGCAATGGGTGCCATCCTCCAGCCGCAGCAGCTCGGCGATCTCATCCAGGCTGAAGCCCAACCGCTGGGCTGATTTCACGAAGCGCACCCGCGTTACATCCGTCTCGCCATAGCGGCGAATGCTGCCGTAAGGCTTGTCCGGTTCCGGGAGCAAGCCCTTGCGCTGATAGAACCGGATGGTCTCCACATTGACCCCGGCCGTCCTGGCGAAAACGCCAATGGTCAGGTTCTCCAAATTGTTTTCCATATCGCTTGACTCCGTACATAACTACGGAAGTAAGCTTAAGCTATCCAATTCAGATTCGAAAGGACAAACGTATGTCTGAACCTCAAAACGGGCGCGGCGCGCTCTTCACTGGCGGGCTGGCCGCCATCCTCGCCTCGGCTTGCTGCCTCGGGCCGCTGGTTCTGATCGCCTTGGGGTTCAGCGGCGCTTGGATCGGCAACTTGACGGTGTTGGAACCCTATCGCCCCATCTTTATCGGCGTGGCGCTGGTGGCGTTGTTCTTCGCCTGGCGGCGCATCTACCGGCCGTCAGCCGCCTGCAAACCGGGTGAGGTTTGCGCGATTCCCCAAGTGCGAGCTACTTACAAGCTCATTTTCTGGGGCGTGGCCGTGCTGGTTTTGGTCGCGCTCGGATTTCCCTACGTCGTGCCATTTTTCTATTGATCACAGGAGTTCACCATGAAAAAGCTGCTTTCCGCCCTTGCCCTCGCTGCCGTTGTTGCCCCCGTGTGGGCCGCCACCCAGACCGTTACGCTGTCCGTACCGGGCATGACCTGCTCGGCCTGTCCGATCACTGTCAAGAAGGCGATTTCCAAGGTCGATGGCGTCAGTAAAGTTGACGTGACCTTCGAGACGCGCGAAGCGGTGGTCACCTTCGATGATGCCAAGACCAGCGTGCAGAAACTGACCAAGGCTACCGAGGATGCGGGCTACCCATCATCAGTCAAGAACTGATCATGAAAGACCCGAAGACACTGCTGCGGGTCAGCATCATTGGCACAACCCTCGTGGCGCTGTGTTGCTTCACCCCTGTTCTGGTCATTTTGCTCGGTGTGGTCGGCTTGTCCGCGCTGACCGGCTATCTGGACTATGTGCTGCTGCCTGCGCTGGCGATTTTCATCGGCTTGACCATCTACGCCATCCAACGAAAACGCCAAGCCGATGCCTGCTGCACCCCGAAATTCAATGGAGTAAAAAAATGACCGAAATCACCGTGAATGGCATGACCTGCACATCCTGCGCCACCCATGTCAAAGATGCTTTGGAAAAGATTCCCGGCGTGAATGCCGCTGTGGTGTCCTATCCAGAAAGCCGCGCGCAAGTCATGGCAGACACCGCCGTGAGCCACAACCAACTGCTGGCCGCCATCGCCGCATTGGGTTATCAAGGCTCGATCCGGGTTGGTGATTTCAAAGATGAACCAAAAATCCGTGATGCACTTGAGGGCGCCGGTTTGCATATCGCCATCATTGGCAGCGGCGGGGCCGCGATGGCGGCGGCGCTGAAGGCCGTCGAGCAAGGCGCGACGGTCACGCTGATCGAACGCGGCACCATCGGCGGCACCTGCGTCAATATCGGCTGTGTGCCGTCCAAGATCATGATCCGCGCTGCCCATATTGCCCATCTGCGCCGGGAAAGTCCGTTCGACGGCGGTATTGCGGCAACTGTGCCTGCGATTGACCGCAGCAAACTGCTGGCCCAGCAGCAGGCCCGTGTCGATGAACTGCGGCACGCCAAATACGAAGGCATCCTGGACGGCAATCCAGCCATCACAGTTTTGCACGGTGAAGCGCGTTTCAAGGACGACCAGAGCCTGGTCGTCCGTTTGAACGAGGGTGGCGAGCGCGAGGTAACGTTCGACCGCTGCCTGGTCGCCACCGGTGCCAGTCCGGCCGTGCCGCCGATTCCGGGCCTGAAAGAGTCACCCTACTGGACTTCCACCGAAGCGCTTGTCAGCGACACCATTCCCGCACGCCTGGCCGTGATCGGTTCGTCGGTGGTGGCGTTGGAACTGGCGCAAGCCTTTGCCCGGCTCGGCAGCCAGGTCACGATCCTGGCACGCAGCACCTTGTTCTTCCGGGAAGACCCGGCCATCGGCGAGGCCGTGACAGCCGCTTTCCGCGCCGAGGGCATCGAGGTGCTGGAGCACACGCAAGCCAGCCAGGTCGCCCATGTGAACGGCGAATTCGTGCTGACCACCGGACACGGTGAATTGCGCGCTGACAAGTTGCTGGTTGCCACCGGTCGGGCACCGAATACGCGCAGCCTCGCGCTGGACGCGGCGGGGGTCACTGTCAATGCGCAAGGGGCCATCGTTATCGACCAAGGCATGCGCACGAGCAACCCGAACATCTACGCGGCCGGCGACTGCACCGACCAGCCGCAGTTCGTCTACGTGGCAGCGGCCGCCGGCACCCGTGCCGCGATCAACATGACCGGCGGCGACGCAGCCCTCAATCTGACCGCGATGCCGGCAGTGGTGTTCACCGACCCGCAAGTCGCCACCGTGGGCTACAGCGAGGCGGAAGCGCACCACGATGGCATCGAGACCGACAGTCGCACGCTGACACTCGACAACGTTCCGCGAGCGCTTGCCAACTTCGACACACGCGGCTTCATCAAGCTGGTCATCGAGGAAGGTAGCGGACGGCTCATCGGCGTGCAGGCGGTGGCCCCGGAAGCGGGCGAACTGATCCAGACGGCGGTGCTCGCCATCCGCAACCGCATGACGGTGCAGGAACTGGCCGACCAGTTGTTCCCCTACCTGACAATGGTCGAGGGGTTGAAGCTTGCGGCGCAGACCTTCAACAAGGACGTGAAGCAGCTTTCCTGCTGCGCTGGATAAAAAAAGGAGGTTTTCAATGAGCGCCTACACCGTGTCCCGGCTGGCCCTTGATGCCGGGGTGAGCGTGCATATCGTGCGCGACTACCTGCTGCGCGGATTGCTGCGTCCGGTGGCGTGCACCCCGGGCGGCTATGGCCTGTTCGGTGATGCCGCCTTGCAACGGCTGTGCTTCGTGCGGGCGGCCTTCGAGGCGGGCATCGGCCTGGACGCGCTGGCGCGGCTGTGCCGGGCGCTGGATGCTGCGGACGGCGATGAAGCGGCCGCGCAGCTTGCCGTTCTGCGCCAGTTCGTCGAGCGTCGGCGCGAAGCGTTGGCCGATCTGGAGGTGCAGTTGGCCACCATGCCGACCGAGCCGGCACAGCACGCGGAGAGTCTGCCATGAACAGCCCCGAGCGCTTGCCGTCCGAGACGCACAAACCGATCACCGGCTACCTGTGGGGCGCGCTGGCCGTGCTCACCTGTCCCTGCCATTTGCCGATTCTCGCCATTGTGCTGGCCGGCACGACGGCCGGCGCGTTCATCGGAGAGTACTGGGGTATCGCAGCCCTCACGCTGACCGGTTTGTTCGTCCTGTCTGTGACACGACTGCTGCGGGCCTTCAAAGATCGATCATGAGCGCTTCCCATTGAGACAAACCACGCTGTCGCTACGTTGCCTCATGCCGGCATCAAATTCGGCTGAGTAGCTTCTCGCCATCTGGACGTAGCTCACCCTTGGGTGAAACATGCCGATACAGGGTCTGCCGCGTGACGCCAAGTTCCTGGCACAGGTCGCCGACCTTGGTCTCTGGCTGACCCATTGCCGCCATCGCCAGCCGCAGCTTGGCGGCGGTCATCTTGAACGGCCGGCCGCCTTTCCGCCCGCGCGCGCGGGCCGAGGCTAGGCCGGCAATCGTGCGCTCCGCGATCAACTCGCGCTCGAACTCGGCCAGGGCGGCGAAGATGCCAAAGACCAGCTTGCCGGCGGCGGTCGTGGTGTCGATGGCCGCGCCGTGCCCGGTTAATACCTTCAAGCCGATGCCGCGCCCAGTCAGGTCGTGCACGGTGTTGATGAGATGTCGCAGGTCGCGTCCGAGCCGATCCAGTTTCCACACGACCAGTGTGTCGCCAGTTCGCAACGCCTTCAGGCAGCTCGTCAAGCCGGGCCGATCCTCGCGCATGCCGGATGCCTGGTCCTCGTAAAGATGTACTGGATCGACCCCGGCGGCAATCAGCGCGTCGCGCTGCAAATCGGTAGCCTGGGAGCCGTCCGCCTTCGATACCCGCATGTAGCCTATCAGCATGTCGTACCTGTCACATATACGTTCGATTATGTGACAGTGTGAGCCAGAAAGTTCTCGCCGTCAAAAACTGTCACTTAACCCGTCATTTAGTCTAAGACCTGCAAACGACCATTCAGGCTCGTAATGTGACAAAAACTCCGGCGGGATGCCCTCCTTGGTGAACGTGGCGCGCAAACGTTCCAGGGATTCGGGGTCGCGTCGCCCGTAGGACGCCAGTGTGAACAGCAAGCGGGCCGTCTCCGGGTTGTGTCGCGCTTCAATGATGGCCTCATCGATGGCCTGGGCTGCTCGTTGCCAGTGGTTGATGGGTTCCGGCTTCGGCACCTTCGCCGGCAGGCCGTTGGTGAAACCAGTGTGCGGCTCCGTCTGAAACAGCGCGGCCTGTTCCCCGCGCGGGATCAGCGCCTTTGACTCGATCAGCGTGATGGCGGTGGCCGCCGCCTCCAGCATCTGCCACTGCACCGCCGGGGCCAGAATCTCGTAGGGACGCCACAGACTCTGCCCGGCGCGCAGCGGATGGCCGCAGCGCTCCCAGACATGGCGGATGCTCGCCGAGCAACTGCCGCAGTGCGAGAGCGGCGTGTTCAGCTCATCAAGCAGGGTGCGCAGCAGCCGGAACCACAAGCCGGCGTGGACACGCCGACGCGGCAGCTCCACAAAACCCGTCGTCAGCGCCTGCCAGGTGCGCCGGTCCATGCAGGCGATTGCGTCATCGGCAGGGCGCGGCGCAGCATCGGCGATTTCCCACTGAAGATACCGGCCGGGCATGCCCCAGTAGGACTCCAGCCAGCAGCCATGCTGCGGGCAGCTCAGCATCAAGGGGAGCTGCCAGACGAGTAGCACAGCTTGATTCGTTGGATCGTTCAGACACTGCGGACACGCCCGGCGAATCGTCTGGCTCGGTAGCCAGGCACGCCAGCGAGTGATGGACCGCACCTTGCGGGTGCGCTTGGGCAGGAGCACCGCGCATTGGAATGTATAGGTTTCCAAGGCTGCTGGTACCGAATCGTCGAGACTGTCGAGCAGCCACGGCACCCAGCCTGCAAGACTCATGCTGCGCAACCGCTCCAGCTCGACGCCACTGCGCTGGCAGAGCGCCGTCAGCAACGACAAGGATGGTGCGGTATCCAGGTCATCAAGTTGGCTGTGACCAAGATCGTGGGCCAGCAGCTCGTGCACGTCCATCTGGTAGCAGGCGGCGACCCGGTTGAGCCATGAGGACAGGGCTTCGCCTTCCTTGGGTGCCGGATGCAGCGGCCAGCGCGGCGCGGACTTCACATCAGTTCCCGCTCGAACTGTCGCCGCCGCTCACTGGGGCCGATGTAGTCGGCCATGCTGAGCGTGCGGTGGTTGATCGCTTCCTCGCCACTCTCCACGGCGGCGACGGCCGCCGCCACCAGCAGATGTGCAAGCTCGCCGATGGTGCCTTCGCTCCGGGTGAGCAGGTAGCGGGCCATGTCCAGCGTGGCAATCGGGGATGGCCGCCGTAGCGGGAGTGACGCCGCGAAGCTGGCCAGCAGCGAGCAGCAGTCCTCATTGGCCTCCCACGGCGGCAGCAGCATCGGCTCGAAGCGGTTTTCCAACTGATCGTCCGAACGGATGGCCAGGTACGCCTCGCGCGTGCCGACCCCGACCAGGGGGATACGCAGCTCGTTGCCGAGGAAGCGCAGCAGGTTGAGGAACTCGCGCCGGTTAACGCTGTTGCCAGCCAGTACATTGTGCAGTTCGTCGATCACCAGCATGCGCACGCCGACCTTGCGCAGCAGGGCCAGCGCCAGTTGCTCCATTTCCGGCAGCCGTGGGCGCGGGCGCAGCGGCGCGCCCATCGCAGCCAGCAGCGCGACATAGAAGCGGATCACCGATGGCTCTGACGGCATCTGCACGACCAGCACCGGGATATGTTCTTGGTCAGCGTCGGTGCCGACCGGGTGCGCCCGCCGGAATTTCTCGACGATCATCGACTTGCCGTTGTTGGTGGGGCCGACCAGCAGCAGGTTTGGCATGCGTTGCTTGTTCGGCCACGCATACAGAGTTTCCAGCCGGTTCAGCGCCTCGACCGCGCGCGGGTAGCCGATCCAGCGGTCGGCGCGAATGCGCTGGATGCGCTCGTCTGCCGGCAGCCTGGCCAAACCCTGTGCCGCTGGCAGCAGGTGGGACAGGTCAATGACGGGATATTCGTCCACGGCTACCACTCCTCGATCTGATCGAACGGTTTGGCCGGCGGCAGGTTGTCTGCCCGCGGGTCAGCCATGTCCACATCCGGCGGTATGGGCTTGGCCGGTGGCTCCGACGTCTTGAGGTGCTGGCGGCGATCAGCGTCGCGCCGCGCCTTGCGCGTGGCCTTCTGGGCGGTGGTCACGATCTCGCGCATCTGCCCGATCATGCGGAACAGCGCCGACTCGTCCACCTGCTCGCGCCCGAGCTGACGCAATTTGGCCAGCGCCTGGCGTTGTTCCCAGAGGGTGACGGCCGGATGGGACAAGGTGCGGTAGTGGATCTCCAGATAGTGCTGACCTTCCGGTTCCAGTACCCAGATGCGGCTGATGTCGCGCGGATCGCGCCGGATCAGGAAGGCGGGCAAGCGCTCGCGCCGGGCAATCCACGGCTTGAGGGCGTCGGCGTAGTAGTGGATGTGGTCGATGACAAAGCCGGTGCGGGTCAGGGTGCGGCGGATCACCGGCAGGAAATCGACCAAAAACGCGGTGGGGCGGGTAACGACGGCCGGGACGCCAACGCGCGCCACGGCCTCGGCCCAGCGCGCGGCCGGCGGCTGGAGCAGGCCGTTGTGCACGGAGCCGTGATAGGTGCCTACCGCCAACGCGAGCCAGCGCTCCAGCTCGCGCAGCGTCAGGGTGGCCATCTTCTCGGAATCGTACTCGCCGCGCTGGCCGGGATTGGAGAAGGTCGTCCCCGGTAATTCGTCGTGGATCATCTGCATCGCCGTGCCGATGATCCGTTCCACGATGCCGCCGTAGTGCGGCTGGCCTGGTGGGCGATAGTCCAGCCGGATGCCATGCTGTTCGCAGCCACGGCGCAGCGCTTCGCTTTTGAACTCGGCCGCGTTGTCCAGATAGAGCAGCCTGGGCTTGCCGCTCATCGGCCAGTCCATTTCCACATTCAGCCCTTCCAGCCAGGGCCGCTTGTCGCAGGCGGCATGCGCGAGGCATAGGCCGACCGAGACGGCGGACGGCGCTTCCAGCGTGACCACCATGCCGAGTACGCAGCGCGTGAACACGTCGATGGCGAGGGTCAAATATGGGCGGCCAATCGGTTGCCGGTCGCGCTCGTCGACCACGATCAGGTCGATGACGGTGTGGTCGATCTGCACCTGTTCCAGCGGCATGGTGACTTCGGGCGGAATGCCACCCGCGCCTTGCAAGGGACGGGCAGCGTCCTGCCCGCCCCGGCTGCGGGCTATTTTCGCCGGGTGTAGTCCGGCAATCCGCTGGGCCACGGTGTTGCGCGCCGGCACCGGCAGCTTCTGGGTTTTGCACGCCTGCGCGACTTCGCGGTGGAACGCCGCCAGGCTGCGTTTCTGCTTGGTCAGGAAGCGCTTTTGCAGCAGCTCGCGGATGATGCGCTCGACCGGTTCCGGCAAGCGCCCCTTGCCTTTGCCGCCGCCGGATCGGCCGGGCGTCAGGTCTGTTACCAGGCCAGTACCCTGCCGGGCGCGACGGATCAGGACATATACCTGTCGCCGGGACAGGCCCAGCGCTTGGGCTGCCTCATCGGCGGCTTCATGCCCGACCACCTCAAGCGCTGCCAGTGGCCCGATGATTTCCGTCCGGTGCCGGGCTTGCGCCCATGCCTCGTCGGGCAGGGTGGCCACGCCTTGCGCGGCAATCGGTGGAGTGTCTGATGTCATGCCCAAACCTCGCTTTGGTGCACACGAGTATTGAGCATAGTCGAGATTGGTGCAGACGACTCCTGATATTGGGCTGTCAGGAGCCGTATGCACACCAGGCGTTACATCCAGTCAGATGGTGCGGTCGTCTTCTGAAAACGACAACGTTGGCGGTCTGGTGCAGCCTCTCAAAATCCCTCGTTTTCAAGAAGAAGGAGCCTGCATGCCACGCCGTTCGATCCTGTCCGCCGCCGAGCGGGCAAGCCTACTGTTGCCACCCGACACCGAAGATGAACTCATCCGGCACTATGCCTTCGGTGAAACCGACCTGTCACTGATTCGCCAGCGGCGCGGCGATGCCAATCGCCTGGGCGTCGCAGTGCAGTTGTGCTTGCTGCGCTTCCCCGGTCAAGGCTTGCTGCCCGATGCCTCCATGCCAATGTCCCTGCTGCAATGGATCGGACGACAACTGCGCGTCGACCCATCGTGCTGGCCGCAGTATGCAGAGCGAGAGGAAACCCGGCGCGAGCATCTGCTTGAGCTGCGTGCATATTTGGGCGTGGAGCCATTCGGCTTGGCGCACTACCGGCAGGCTGTCCATGCCACCACCGAATTGGCATTGCAGACGGACAAGGGCATCGTGCTGGCTGTCAGCGTCCTCGACACGCTGCGCCACCGGCACATCATCATTCCGGCGCTGGATGTCATTGAGCGTGTCTGTGCCGAGGCCATTACCCGCGCCAACCGGCGCATCTACGAAGCCCTGTCCGAATCACTGGCGGACACGCATCGCCGCCGCCTCGACGATCTGCTGAAACGCCGAGACAACGGCAAGACAACCTGGCTGGCCTGGCTGCGCCAGTCGCCTGTCAAACCGAACTCCCGCCACATGCTCGAACACATCGAACGCCTCAAAGCCTGGCAGGCGCTCGACTTGCCACCCGGCATCGAGCGGTTGGTTCACCAGAACCGGCTGCTCAAGATCGCCCGTGAAGGTGGCCAGATGACGCCCGCCGACTTGGCCAAGTTCGAGCCGCAACGACGCTACGCCACCCTCGTGGCACTGGCCATCGAAGGCATGGCCACCGTCACCGACGAAATCATCGACCTGCACGACCGCATCCTGGGCAAGCTGTTCAACGCCGCCAAGAACAAACATCAGCAGCAGTTTCAGGCATCCGGCAAAGCGATCAACGCCAAGGTGCGGCTGTATGGCCGCATCGGCCAGGCGCTGATCGACGCCAAGCAGTCTGGCCGCGACCCATTCGCCGCTATCGAGGCCGTCATGTCTTGGGATGCCTTCGCCGAAAGCGTCACCGAGGCGCAAAAGCTCGCGCAACCCGATGACTTCGACTTTCTGCACCGCATCGGCGAGAGTTACGCCACCTTGCGCCGCTACGCGCCGGAATTCCTTGCCGTGCTCAAGCTGCGGGCCGCGCCCGCCGCCAAAAACGTGCTTGATGCCATTGAGGTACTGCGCGGCATGAACACCGACAACGCCCGCAAGGTGCCCGCCGATGCGCCGACCGGCTTCATCAAGCCGCGCTGGCAGAAACTGGTGATGACCGATGCCGGTATAGACCGGCGCTACTACGAACTGTGTGCACTGTCGGAACTCAAGAACTCGCTGCGCTCGGGCGACATTTGGGTGCAGGGTTCGCGCCAGTTCAAGGACTTCGAGGACTACCTGGTGCCGCCCGAGAAGTTCGCCAGCCTCAAGCAGTCCAGCGATTTGCCGCTGGCCGTGGCCACCGATTGCGACCAGTACCTGAGCGAGCGCTTGGAGTTGCTGGAAGCGCAACTTGCCACTGTCAACCGTATGGCGGCCGCCAACGACCTACCGGACGCCATCATCACCGAATCGGGATTGAAGATCACGCCGCTGGATGCTGCTGTGCCCGACACCGCGCAGGCATTGATCGATCAGACGGCGATGATTCTGCCGCACGTCAAGATCACCGAACTGCTGCTCGAAGTCGATGAGTGGACCGGCGTCTCCCGGCACTTTACGCACCTGAAATCGGGTGACCTGGCCAAGGACAAGAACCTGTTGCTGACCACGATCCTGGCCGACGCGATCAACCTGGGCCGGACCAAGATGGCCGAGTCGTGCCCTGGCACGACCTCCGCCAAGCTCGCCTGGCTGCAAGCCTGGCATACCCGCGACGAAACCTACGGGGCGG
>JAUPVD010000411.1 GCA_030917225.1 Pseudomonadota bacterium | reverse complement strand
GATTGACGTCGTCGCCCTTGCTGGGTACATCCGGGTCGTGGCAAATGATGGCGAAGGATTTCGTGCCGACCGGCACATCGCTCCATGCCAGCTGGGGATTCTTGTTGCTGCCGAGGCAGACGTGGTGCGCGGGATCGGGAATGCAGAAAGCAAACTCGCCGGGAATCTTCTGGTTGTCGACAATGCTGGTGCTGGTCAGTTTCATCGTTGTCTCTCCTCTTTGTTGTTCTGTCAGGCGGCGCGCCGCTTAAAGTCACGCAGCCTGAAACCGAGTCCCCACAGTGTAGCGAAATACGCTGCGGCACCGAAGACCACCAGTCCAACCAGGCGGATGACCCGTTCGCCGGTGCCGTAGGTAAGCCAGCCGGCATCGCTGCCGCTGCCGAACCAGAGCACCACTCCCATGATCAGGAGGGCGACGCCCAGCTTGCCATAGAAGATCGGCCAGCCTGGTTGCGGGGTGTAGATCTGATGTCGGCGCAGCCCACGATAGAGCAGGGCAGCATTGAGGCAGGCAGCGAGGCCGATGGCGAGCGCCAGTCCAGCGTGTTTGAGATGCCAGACGAAGGCCAGGTTCATGGCCTGTGTCGCGAAGAGGGAAACCAGCGCGATCTTGACCGGTGTGCGAATGTTCTGGCGCGCATAGAAGCCGGGCGCCAGTACCTTGACCAGAATCAGGCCGAGCAGGCCGAAACTGTAGGCAACCAGCGCCTCGCGCGTGCTGAGCACGTCGGTGGAGGTGAAGGCGCCATGAAAAAAGAGTGTTGAGATCAGCGGTGCCGAAATGAGCGCCAGGCCCACGGCGGCAGGGGCTGCCAGTAGCAGTGTCAGGCGTAGCCCCCAGTCGAGCAGCTTTGCGTATTCGTCCGAATTGTTGCTGGCATGGTACTTGGCCAGCGAGGGCAGGAGGATGGTGCCAAGTGCCACGCCGAGCATGCCGGCCGGAAACTCCATCAGGCGGTCGGCGTAGTAGAGCCAGGAAACGCTGCCTGGGCCGAGGAACGAGGCGAAGATGGTGTTGATCAGCAGGCTGATCTGCGACACCGAGACGCCGAGCAATGCCGGCGCCATGAGCTTGAGTACGCGGCGTACACCTTCGTCTTTCCAGTCGATCGAGAATCGCGGCAGCATGCCGATCTTCGCCAGTGCGGGGATTTGCAGCGCCAGTTGCAGGATGCCGCCGATGAAAACTGCCCAGCCCAATGCCAGCACAGGCGGATCGAACCATGGGGCAGCGAATAGCGCCATGACGATGAAGGAAACGTTGAGCAGTACTGGCGTGAAGGCGGGCAGGGCAAAGCGGCTCCAGGTGTTGAGGATGCCGCCGGCGAGCGCGACCAGTGACATGAACAATATGTAGGGGAAGGCGATCCGTGTCAGTGTGACGGTCAGCTCGAACTTCTCGGTATCGGCGGCGAAGCCCGGTGCGGATATGTATACAAGAATCGGTGCTGCTACGACGCCGATGGCCGTAACGATGAGAAGGGCCAGGAAAAGCAGGGTGGCGACATGGTCGACCAGGCGCTTGGTTTCCTCTTCCCCCTTTTTGTTGCGATACTCGCCGAGGATGGGCACAAAGGCCTGAGAAAACGCGCCTTCGGCAAACAGCCGGCGTAGCAGGTTGGGGAGTTTGAAGGCGACGAAGAAGGCGTCGGTCATCATCCCGGCGCCAAAGGCCCTGGCGATGACGAAATCCCGCACGAATCCGAGAATGCGCGACAGCAGCGTCATGCCGCTGACGGTGACGAGGGCCTTGAGCAGGTTCATGGGGGCGAATGTTAGCACGCGGGGATAGTCGTCCGGCCGTTCCGGCCAGTCGGTGGACTTGCGTAGTCAAGGTCGAGTCCGTATAATCGCGCGTTTTCGATTGTCACCAACGACTTATTAGGAACTGAATCAATGGCCAACAGCGCTCAAGCACGCAAGCGTGCCCGTCAAGCCGACAAGCAACGCGCCCACAATGCAAGCCTGCGCTCGACCCTGCGCACTGCGATCAAGCGCGTGCAAAAGGCGATCGGTGCCGGCGACAAGGCGGCTGCCCAGACCGTATTCCAGGAATCGGTTGCCGCTCTGGACCGCATTGCCGACAAGAAGATCATCCACAAGAACAAGGCTTCGCGCCACAAGAGCCGCCTGTCGGCCCAGATCAAGGCGCTCGCAGCTGCCTGATCGAACGGATCGATCCAAGAGAAACGGCACCCTCGGGTGCCGTTTTTATTTGGGTCTGGTCGCAGCGCTGTGCTTCAGGAGCAGGTGCTGATCAGCGGTCGATCGGGCAGACGCCGGAAATGACTTGCAGGTCGTTGTCGGCGGCAAAATTGAGCAGGAAGCGGTAGGCCATCGGTTCCACTTCTTCTAGGCGCCCGTCTACGAATACGGCCTTGTCGCCGCTGTAGTCGCCCGGACCGACATAGGGCGAGAACTTTATTTTTTTCTCGGCACCGAACGCAGACATGACGCCGCACAGGCGATCCGCCCAGTCGCTCGGCCGGAATTTCTTACCATCCTTGGTCAGTCCAACAATGATGAAGGTGCTGCTGAGCGAGTCGGTCATGTCTCGACGGTGGTGCCTTGAATTTATTATCGTGGCGACCGTGCGCTGGCACGGTGGTGAACGGTGCGATTCTATCAGAAAGCCGCCATGCGTGCCTCTGGAATCGTCTTCTGGCTTGATTCTGCGAATTTCGATCATTTAAAAACAATGGTCTACGTTGCATTCGTAGAAATGACTGCATATACTAGGCCCATCCCATTGATGGGCGGAGGGTTTATGCATGCACCAGCCAATATGAAATATGGATTTCGCATCCGGACCCGGTCGGGTGCGGTGGTGGACAATCTGCTCATTTTCGGACGTGATGAAACCGAAGCCGAACGCAAGCTGCGGCAGATGTACATGGGCTGCGAAATTCTGGAGAAGCGCAACGTTGCGTCAGGGGCGTCGCGTTCCGGACCGGTCAACTACGAGGATGTCGTTGACCTGATCTCCGGTCACTGAACTGGCCAGGCTGGCGGTCGGACAGGTTTAGAAAAATCCCTGTTCCTTGAGTTCCGAGTAGAGGGCAAGGTAATCCCTGGCGCCGCTGCTTGAAGCACTATGGCTGAAGACGTCGCGCTGTACCGACGGGCTTTCCGCCACCGAAACATTTTCTCCGATCGCCGTTTCACACACTTCCATGCCATAGAGCGCGGTCAGCTTGTCGCGTACGTCCTGGCTCATTCTACGGCGCCGATCGAAGCGCGT
>JAUPVD010000410.1 GCA_030917225.1 Pseudomonadota bacterium | reverse complement strand
TGGCACAGGCCGAAGCGCTGGCCTTTGGCAACGACCACGCAGACCCGCTGCGCGCCTGCCCCGGCAACCAGCCCTCGTCGACCTTGCTGCTGCGGCAATTGACGCCATTCACTCTCGGTCAGCTGATTGCCGCCTACGAGCACAAGGTCTGCGCACAAGCCGCGATCTGGGGCATCAACCCCTTCGACCAATGGGGCGTCGAGCTCGGCAAGAAACTGGCGGCCCGTCTGCTGCCTGCATTCGAGAGCAACGAAACAGTAACTACCGACACGTCCACCGCCGGGCAGCTGGCCTGGCTGAAAGCCCACGGCAAGACAAATAAAGGTACCGCATGAGCACGCTCTCGCTGATCGCCGCCATGGCCAACAAGCGCATCATCGGCCGCGACAATACGCTGCCCTGGCATTTGCCGGAAGACCTCAAGCACTTCAAGGCGACCACACTGGGCAAACCGGTGATCATGGGGCGCAAGACCTGGGAATCGCTCGGTCGCCCATTGCCCGGACGGCGCAATATCGTAGTCAGCAGGAACGCCGACTACGTGGCAACCGGTGGCGAACTGGTCGGTTCGCTGGAAGCTGCCATCGCGGCGACGGCAGATATCGAAGAGGTCTTCGTGATCGGCGGCGCCGATCTCTACCGGCAGGCATTGCCGCTGGCGCAGCGGCTGTATCTGACTGAAATCGCCGGTGACTACGCCGGCGACGCCTGCTTCCCGGAATTCCCGGCCAGCGAATGGCGCGAGGCCGCACGCGAGGCGCATGTCAGCAGCGAAGGCCTCCACTATGCCTTTGTGCGCTATCAGCGCATCTGAGCAGAGCCACCGATCATTTTCGTCCTTCGAGGCGGTTGAAATCTTCCAGGCAACGCCCGAGCGCCTTGCCGATATCCCCGGGCTTCTGACCACTCAAGGCGCACCCGCCTGCGGCACCCGGCTCACTGACCTCTGCCGCCGGCTTGGCGGCTGCCGTTCTTGGCGCGCTGGCCGCACCGGCATCCGTAGCTGCCGAAGCAGTTGCCGAGGTTGCTTCCTTCTGTGGTGAGAGGAGGGGTTTCACACTTGTCGCGGCTTCAGTCGGAGCCGTCTTTGCCACGTCAGACTTCTCCTCTTTTTTCTCTTTTTCCTCTTTTTCCACTTTCACCGGCGCAGGCATCTCTGCGGCCGGCGGGCTGGCCTCCATGATGCTCTTGTGCGCATCGCGGCTTTCACGGGCGAGCTGCAAGGCCTCCTCTTTTCTGGCGGCTTCCAGCTCTGCCGCCTTTTTGGCACTGGCCGCAGCCACTTCCTTCTGTTTGGCACTGGCACGATAGGCGACGGCACCGCCGGCGAGCACGGCGATGGCGACAACTGCAGCGGCAGCAATGATCAGCGTGCGCCGCGAAAGCTCTGGCAGCTTGGGCAGCGGCGGCAACCGGGACAACACGGACTTCCACTTGCCCGTTCCAGCCTCTGCAACAGCATCCTCGCCGGCCTTGTCCTTAAGCTCTTCCATTAAGCCCCCCGCATAGCCCCTTGTTCAACATAGGATTGATAACGACAACAAACAAGAAATCTGAAAGCCCGAACCGACACGCAATCAATGCGTCACCCCGCGAGGGTTCACCCTGATCCATTTTCCTTGCTTTTGCTGACTATTTTTTAGGCAAGGCTTGAGGTACAATCCGCGCCTTTCTCTTGGCCAGTCGACTGCACCCGTTCGATGGAATTCTGCGGCTTCACTCTCCGGAACAACCTCTTTGTCGCACCCATGGCGGGCGTGACGGACCGGCCTTTCCGCCAGTTGTGCAAGAAGCTCGGCGCCGGGCTGGCTGTCTCGGAAATGGTCACCTCAAATTCGCTGCTCTACGGTAGCGCAAAAACCATCCGGCGTGCCAACCATGCCGGCGAGGTCGAGCCGATTTCGGTGCAGATCGCCGGCGCCGATCCGAAGATGATGGCCGAAGCCGCCCGCCACAACGTGGCCAATGGCGCGCAGATCATCGACATCAACATGGGCTGCCCGGCGAAGAAGGTGTGCAACGTCATGGCCGGCTCGGCGCTGTTGCGCGACGAACCGCTGGTCAGGCAGATTCTGGAAACCGTGGTACAAGCCGTGCCGGACACCCCGGTCACTTTGAAGATCCGCACCGGCTGGGACACCCACAACCGCAACGCGCTGGCCATCCTCAAGATTGCCGAAGCTGCCGGTATCCGCGCACTGGCCATCCATGGCCGTACCCGCTGCCAGCAATACACGGGGGCCGCCGAGTACGACACCATCCGCGCCGTCAAGGCCGAAGCCGGCATTCCGATCATCGCCAACGGCGACATCGGCTCACCGGAAAAGGCAAAGCTGGTGCTTGACGCCTCCGGTGCCGATGCGGTGATGATCGGCCGCGCCGCACAGGGTCGCCCGTGGCTGTTCCGCGAGATCGAACATTATTTGAAGACCGGCGAGCACCTGCCGCCGGCACGTGTTGCCGAAATTCACAACATCCTGCGTGAACACCTCGATGATCTCTACAGTTTCTACGGCATCGAGACCGGCGTGCGCATCGCAAGAAAACACATCGCCTGGTACACCAAGGGGCTGGTCGGTTCGGCAGCCTTCCGCCATGCGATGAACCAGTTGCCGACGCTGGAACTTCAGCAGCAGGCCGTCAACGATTTCTTTTTCGGGCTCGCTGAACAAAGCGAGCACCTTAGCTACGCAGATAGCGAAAACCACGGCGTGCTTGCAGCCTGAGCATTGCCAAAAAACCAAAGGGGAAGGCCGACATGGCCCGTCACAACGACATATCAACGTGCGTCACCGGCGCACTGGAAAAATATTTTCGCGACCTGGACGGCGAAATGCCGTGCGCCATCTACGACATGGTGCTGAAAAATGTCGAGAAGCCGATGCTTGAGGTCGTGCTGCGCCACGCCGACGGCAACCAGACGCTGGCGGCGGAGATGCTCGGCATCAACCGCAACACGCTGCGCAAGAAGCTGACCGAACACAACCTCCTTTAATCTGTCACCCAACCAGCCCTCATTTCGCCATGACCATCCGCCAAGCCCTCATTTCCGTCTCCGACAAAGCCGGCGTCCTTGAATTCGCCCAGGGCCTTGCCGCCCAAGGCGTCAAGCTGCTGTCCACCGGCGGCACCGCCAAGATGCTGCGCGATGCCGGCCTCGCCGTCACCGAAATCGGCGACTACACCGGTTTCCCGGAAATGCTCGACGGCCGCGTCAAGACACTGCACCCGAAGGTGCACGGCGGCATCCTCGCCCGCCGCGATCTGCCGGAGCACCTGGCCACCATCGAACAGCACGGCATCCCGACCATCGACCTCGTCTGCGTGAACCTCTACCCGTTCGCCGCCACCATCGCCAAGGCGGGCGTGACGCTGGCCGACGCGATCGAGAATATCGACATCGGCGGCCCGGCCATGGTCCGTTCGTCGGCCAAGAACTACGCCGGCGTGGCCATCGTCACCGACCCGGAAGACTACGCGCCGCTACTCGCCGAAATGAAGACCAACGGCGGCGCCCTGCAACTGGGCACCCGCTTCAACTTGGCCAAAAAGGCGTTCACGCACACCGCCCGCTACGACAGCATGATCGCCAACTGGCTGACCGGCCTCGACGAAGGCGCAGAGGCCCAGCCGGAAGCGGCGGCACCGACGCCGTCCGTTTTTCCGGCCAAGCTGCAACTGGCTTTCGACCGCACCGAAATCCTGCGCTACGGCGAGAATTCACATCAGTCGGCAGCCTTCTACCGCGAGACCAATCCGGTCGCCGGCAGCATTGCCGCCTACAGCCAGCTGCAGGGCAAGGAACTTTCGTACAACAACATCGCCGATTCCGACGCGGCCTGGGAATGCGTCAAGACCTTCAATGCCCCGGCCTGCGTCATCGTCAAGCACGCCAACCCGTGCGGTGTGGCCATCGACGGGACGCTGCTCGGCGCCTACGAGAAGGCCTTCAAGACCGACTCGACCTCGGCCTTCGGCGGCATCATCGCCTTCAACGGCGAAGTCGGCATCGACGTGGTCAACGCCATGAACGAGCGCAAGCACTTCGTCGAAGTGCTGATCGCCCCGTCCTTCACCGCCGAAGCCAGGGCGGCGCTCGCTTCCAAGCAGAACCTGCGCGTCCTCGTCGTGCCGCTCGGCCGTGGGCTCAACAAGCTGGAACTGAAGCGCGTCGGCGGCGGCCTGCTGGTGCAGACGCCGGACGACTTCACCGCCCAGGCCAGCGGCCTCAAGGTCGTCACCAAGGCGCAGCCGACCGCCCGGCAGATCGAAGACCTGCTCTTCGCCGAACGCGTCGCCAAGTTCGTCAAGTCCAACGCCATCGTCTTCTGCGGCGGCGGCATGACGCTCGGCGTCGGCGCCGGCCAGATGAGCCGCGTCGATTCGACCCGGATCGCCGGCATGAAGGCGCGGAACGCCGGCCTGTCGCTCACGGGTTCGGTCGTCGCCTCCGATGCCTTCTTCCCGTTCCGCGA
>JAUPVD010000409.1 GCA_030917225.1 Pseudomonadota bacterium | reverse complement strand
CGCATTATATCCGCGCTCCTGCTGGCCTTGGCCGCAAGCTTTGCCCAGGCTGCCGACCCCGCACCCATCCAGATCGCCGACAACGCGCCAGAACGTCACATCGTGGTTCCGGGCGACACGCTTTGGGGCATTTCGGCCAAGTTCCTCAAGGAACCCTGGCGCTGGCCGGAAATCTGGCGGCTCAACAGCGAACAAATCAAGAATCCGCACCGGATCTATCCCGGCGACGTGATCGTTCTTGATCGCGATGCGAACGGCAACCCTGTGCTGCGCCTGGCCAACAAGGGCAGCGGCAAGCTGGAGCCAAAGATTTACAGCGAGCCGGTTCAGCAGTCGATTCCGAGTATTCCACCGAATGTCATCGAACCCTTTGTCTCAGAGCCGCTGATCGTCGACGACATCTCCGTCAACAATGGCGCCCGCATCGTCGCCATGCAGGAAGAGCGCGTCTATCTCGGACCCGGCGACAAGGCCTTCGTCGCGGGCGCCAGCGACCGGCCGAACCAGGAGTTGTGGCAGATCTACCGACCAGGCAAGCCCTTGCTCGACCCGGAAGACAACAAGACAATACTTGGCTACGAGGCGTTCTACCTGGGTACCGCAACGCAGCAGCAGCCAGGTGAGCCAGGCGTTTTCGAGATCCGCACTTTCAAACAGGAAGTCGGCCGCGGTGATCGGCTGCTGCCAGCCTTCCCTCCGAAACTGGTCAATTACGCCCCGCACAAGCCAAATAGCAGCATCGAAGCACGCGTTGTCTCGGTATACGGTGGCGTTGGAACGGCCGGTCGTGGTTCGATCATTTCTCTGAGCCGAGGCACTTCGGCAGGCGTGGAAGTCGGGCATGTGCTGGCGATCTACCGCAACCGCTCGGATACCTTCCGCAATCCAGAAACGACCCAGAAAGAGACCGTCGACTTGCCGCCTGAGCGTTACGGCCTGATCTTCGTATTCCGTACCTTCGAACGCGTTTCGTACGCACTGGTGCTCAATTCAAACGGCTCGGTCAATCTCAACGACCTGCTGCGCAACCCCTAGATTCCCCCATGTCTGCCGGCGCTTCAGACGCAGCCTCGTGGCTGCGTCTGACCCTCATTCCCGGCATTGGCGGCGAGACGCAGCGCAAGCTGCTCGCTGCCTTCGGTCTGCCAGAGGCAATTTTTGCGGCAAGTCGCAGTACGTTGCGCGGTGTCGTTGGCGACAAAGCGGCTGATCTCCTGCTCGAAACAGACAATCGTGCCACCGTCGATGCCGCTCTGAGCTGGATCGCTCTGCCCGGGCAGCATCTGCTGACACTGGCTGACAATGATTATCCGCGCGCACTGCTCGACATCCCGGATCCACCCAGCGTGCTTTATGTACGCGGCAACCTTGAACTGCTGGCCTTGCCCGGCCTGGCCATCGTCGGCAGCCGCAATGCCACCCCGCAAGGTGAGAGTAACGCCCACGCCTTTGCCGGCGCCCTAGCGGCAGAAGGGCTCTGTATCGTCAGCGGACTGGCGCTGGGTATCGACGCAGCAGCCCACCGCGGCGCATTAGCAGCTGGTGGCGCGACCATTGCCGTCATCGGCACCGGGGCAGATCGTCTTTATCCGGCACGCAACCAGGCATTGGCCGCCGAAATCGCCGAGAAAGGCGCAATCATCTCTGAGTTTCCCCTCGGGACGCCGGCGGCGGCAGCCAATTTTCCTCGCCGCAACCGCCTGATATCCGGATTATCCCGAGGCGTCCTCGTTGTCGAAGCCGCAGTCGAGAGCGGATCACTCATTACCGCACGAATGGCCGGCGAACAGGGCAGGGAAGTCTTCGCCATTCCCGGATCGATCCACTCGCCACAGTCGCGAGGCTGCCATCGCTTGATCCGGCAGGGGGCAAAGCTGGTCGAAACCGCCAATGATGTCATGGAAGAGTTCGGCCCCCGCGTCAGCGCCGAAACGCGCCCAAGAGTCACGGATATACCCGACGAAATGGATCACGACACCGCAAAAACACTGGCTTGCGCGGGATTTGACCCGGTCACCATCGACGAACTGGTCACCCGTTCCAGCTTGACGGCCGAGGCGCTTTCCGTGATCCTGTTACGCTTGGAACTCGATGGTCGGGTTTCCAGCCTGCCCGGAGGTCGCTACCAGCGGCTGGCAGAATAGCGCATATAACAATGATCGACGTCCTCGTCTTCCTCTTCGAAAACTACTTCGACATCAGCACCCATCCGGCACCAGACACCTTGGTGCGCAAGCTCTCCGCCGCCGGTTTCGACCCGGATGAGATTTCGCTGGCCCTCGACTGGCTACATGAACTGAAAACCGCGCGGCCAAGCGAATTTGTCGCAGACTCACGCGCCATTCGCGTCTATACCGACGACGAACAGACGAAACTTGCCGATGGCTGCCTCGATTTCATCGTCTTTCTTGAAACCGCAGGAGTTGTCAAAGCCCCCTTGCGTGAGCTGATCCTTGATCGAGCCATGGGACTGGAGGACGACCGGGTCTCGCTGGAAAAGCTCAAGATCATCGTCCTCATGGTGCTGTGGAGCCAGGATCAGGACCTTGAACCGCTCATCATCGAAGAGCTGCTGAACCCGCCCGAAGACGTGCTGGCGCACTGAAAGAACCTCGGTCGATTCTTGCCGCCAGTGCGAGCATTGCTTGCGTGCGGCAGCACAACCCTCTTATCATGCCCCCGCAACCACTGTTTGCGGCCGCCGGCCGCCTCCTGAGCGCCTTTCCATGAGCAAGAAGCTGATCATTGCCGAAAAACCTTCTGTCGCCGCCGACATCGCGCGGGCGCTGGGAGGCTTCACCAAGCACGACGACTATTTCGAGAGCGAGGAATTCGTCCTCTCCTCGGCGATCGGTCACCTGCTCGAACTGGCCTGCCCGGAAGCCTACGAGGTCAAGCGCGGCAAATGGTCCTTCGCGCACCTGCCGGTGATTCCGCCGCATTTCGACCTACGCCCGATCGAGAAGACCGAGTCGCGCCTCAAGCTCCTGACCAAGCTGATCAAGCGCAAGGAAGTCACCGGCTTGGTGAACGCCTGTGACGCGGGCCGCGAAGGTGAGCTGATCTTCAATTACATCGCCCAGCACGCCAAGAGCGGCAAGCCGGTCGAGCGCCTGTGGCTGCAGTCGATGACCCAGCCGGCGATCCGCGACGGCTTTGCCCGGCTGCGCCAAGGCGCCGAAATGAGCGGCCTCGGCGACGCCGCCGTCTGCCGCAGCGAATCCGACTGGCTGGTCGGCATCAACGGCACGCGGGCCATGACCGCCTTCAACTCGAAGACCGGCGGCTTCCACCTGACCACGGTCGGCCGCGTGCAGACACCGACGCTGGCCATCCTGGTCGAGCGCGAAGAGAAGATCAAGAAGTTCAAGCCGCGTGCCTACTGGGAAGTCGAGGGCATCTTCGGTGCCGCCGCCGGTGAATACAAGGGCAAGTGGTTCGACGAAAAATTCAAGGGCAAGGAAGAGGATGAGCACGCCCGCGCCGACCGCCTGTGGGATCAGGCCCGGGCCGATGCGCTGCGTGCCAAGTGCCTCAACCAACCCGGCGAAGTGACAGAAGAGGCCAAGCCCTCGACCCAGCTGTCGCCGTTGCTCTACGACCTGACCAGTCTGCAGCGCGAGGCCAACGGCCGCTTCGGTTTCTCGGCCAAGGCCACCCTCGGCCTGGCCCAGGCGCTGTACGAGAAACACAAGGTCCTGACCTACCCGCGTACCGACGCCCGTGCGCTGCCGGAAGACTACCTCGACACCGTCAAGGCGACGCTGGACATGCTGGCCGGCAAGGATCTGCAGAAGGGTTCCGACCCGTCTATCGCCAATCGTTACGGCATCTTCGCCGCCGAGATTCAGAAGAAAAACTGGGTCACGCCGAACAAGCGCATCTTCAACAACGCCAAGATTTCCGACCACTTCGCCATCATCCCCACCCTGCAGGCGCCCAAAGCCCTGTCGGAACCGGAACAGAAGCTCTACGACCTGGTCGTCAAGCGCTTTCTGGCCGTGTTCTACCCGGCCGCCGAATACTTGGTCACCACGCGTATCACGCGTGTGGCAGGCGAACCGTTCAAGACCGAGGGCAAGGTATTGGTGAACCCCGGCTGGCTCGCCATTTACGGCCGCGAGGCGCAGGACGAGGAAGCCAACCTGGTCGCCGTGCAGCAGAAGGAGCGGGTCAAGACCGAGGACGTTCGCGTCAACGCCAACGAAACCCGGCCACCGGCCCGCTACTCGGAAGCCACGCTGCTCTCCGCCATGGAAGGCGCCGGCAAGATGGTCGACGATGAGGAACTCCGCGCCGCCATGGCCGGCCGAGGCCTCGGCACCCCGGCCACGCGCGCCCAGATCATCGAGAACCTGATCAACGAGCAATACATCCACCGCGAGGGCAGAGAGCTGGTGCCGACCGCCAAGGGCTTCTCGCTGATGACCCTGTTGAACGGTCTCGGCATCCCCGAGCTGACACACCCGGAGCTGACCGGCGACTGGGAGTGGAAGCTGGCGCGCATGGAGAAGGGCGAACTGTCGCGCAGCGAGTTCATGAAGGAAATCGCGGCGATGACGCAGCAGATCGTCGATCGCGCCAAGAGCTACGACAACGACACCATCCCCGGCGATTTCGGCGAATTGACGACGCCCTGCCCGAAGTGCGGCGGCAAGATCAAGGAAACCTACAAGAAATTTCAGTGCCAAGGCTGTGATTTCGCCCTGTGGAAGATCGTCGCCGGGCGTCAATACGAGGTTTCGGAAATCGAGGAACTGCTCACCGAACGCAAGATCGGCCCGCTGACCGGGTTCCGCAACAAGATGGGCCGGCCATTCAACGCAATGATCAAGCTGAACGCGGACCTCGCACCGGAGTTCGACTTTGGCCAGGGTCTCGGTGAAGACGGTACCGCCGAAGCGATCGATTTTTCGGGGCAGGAAGCCCTTGGCGCCTGTCCCAAATGCCAGGCCAAGGTTTTCGAGCATGGCATGGCCTATGTCTGCGAAAAGTCGGTGGGACCGGAGCGCACCTGCGATTTCCGTTCTGGCAAAGTCATCCTGCAGCAGCCGATCGAGCGCGAACAGATGCTCAAGCTTCTCGAAACCGGCCGTACCGAACTGCTAAAGAACTTCATCTCGAACAAGACCCGCCGCAAGTTCTCAGCCTTCCTCGTCCGAGGCAAGGATGGCAAGGTCGGCTTTGAGTTCGAAAAGCGCGAGCCCAAAGCACCCGCCAAAGGAAGCGCCAAGAAAGCTGCGGACAAGGGTACCGAAAAGACGGTCGAAAGCGACAAGGCCGCCAAGGCAGAAAAGCCGGCAGCGAAAAAAACCCCAGCCAAGAAAGCTGCCGCTACAAAAAAGAAGTCTTCCTGATCAAATCGCCACCAAACAAAGGGCCACCTGCGGGTGGCCCTTTGTTTCACGTGAAACATTGGCATCCCCTCGGTCCTGCAGCAAGCCGCAAAACGCTGCGAACATAGATTTGTTAACTATCGGCCAGACGTGCTATCGGGGAATACCATATTGGACACGATGAAGCGCTAAGGTAGCGGCGTCACCCCTGCCGGCGGCGCATCAAGAATGGCCGCCCGAAGTGCGTCAATCGCCTGCGGCCGGGGAAAGGTCACCCGCCAGGCAAGCACTACCCGGCGCACCGGCACCGGTTCGGCAAAGGGCCGAATGGTCATCAGCTTCTCGTCCTTTGGCCAACTCTCTACTGCCGATGCCGGCACCACAGAAATACCGGCACCGCTGGCCACCATATGGCGCAGCGTCTCCAGCGAACTGCCTTCGAGCGCCCGCTCAAGTCCGCCGGGTTCTGTAAGGTGCGGGCAAGCTTGTACAACCTGATCGCGAAAACAGTTTCCCTGTCCTAATAGCAGCAGGTGCTCCGAGGTCAGGCGATCAGCCGCGATCTTCTTTTCCCTGGCCAGCGCGTGGCCTGCCGGCATGGCGACGCGAAACGGCTCGTCATACACCGCGCGCGTGACAATGCCTGACTCGGCGAAGGGATAGGCCAGAACGGCCACATCAAGCTCCCCTCGACGCAATTGCTCGGCCAGGCGTACCGTGAAATTCTCCTGCAGGTAGAGTGGCATCTGCGGCGCCCGGGTGTGCAGCGACGGAATCAGTCGGGGCAACAGATAGGGAGCGATGGTGTAGATGACCCCCAGCCGCAATGGCCCAATCAAAGGATCCTTTCCCTGCGAAGCAATCTCGTCCAGCTTCGATGCTTCCTCTAGCACGCGTTCAGCTTGCGCTGCCACCTGTTCGCCCAGTGGTGTCAGGCGGACATCGGCAGAGGAACGTTCGAAGAGCAGGGCGCCGATACGCTGCTCGACCTTCTTCAAGGCAACGGAAAGCGTCGGCTGGCTGACGTGGCATTTTTCTGCGGCATGGCCAAAATGGCGTTCGCGCGCTAGCGTGACGATATAGCGGAGTTCGGTCAGAGTCACAGTAAGCCGGTCAGAAAGTGATGACCTTGTCGGCCTCGATGGCAGCGCTGGCCATCTCGGTCAACGTACCAATGCTGACACCAGGAATCAAAGCCACTTCAGCAAGCCCGCGGGCCACTGCGCATGTGCGGCAAAGACGCAGCATTGCTCCATGCTCGACAAGATTCTCGATCATCTGCTGAAGACCACCACCGGCCTCTGCCGACGGCTGGTTTGGCAAGCCGACCGTGACGGCATCGGACATCATGTAGATCGAAAGATCGACCCGTTCGTCTTCCTGAGAAACCAGAGCGGTTGCCAGACGAAGTGCGGACAATACACGCTCGCTGCCATAGGGTGGTGCGTGGACGATGATCAAAATCTTCTGCATGGCTGACTCCTTATTGACACCGGCCATGATGAACGTGGGACCACCCGCAAATCAAGTACCGGCAGTAATTCCCAGCAGCTGGGCCAGGTCTTCATTGCTCAGCCACCGCCACTGGCCCGGGGCCAGGTCTTCCGGCAGCAGTAACCCGCCCACAGCGACACGACAAAGTGCCTCGACACGATTGCCAACCCCGGCAACCATGCGCTTGACCTGGTGGTACCTGCCTTCGGTAACCGTCAGAAGGATTTCATTTTCGCTCATCCGCTCGCAGCCGGCGGCGAAAATTGGCGCAGGCTCATCGACCAGTTGGACGCCAGCAAGCAGGGTAGCCATCTGCTCATCGCTGACTGCATGCTTGGCTGTCACCCGGTAGGTCTTCGGCACCTTGCGCTTGCCGGAACTGATGGCGTGGATGAATTTTCCGTCGTCGGAGAAAAGCAGCAGGCCGGTAGTATCTTCATCCAGCCGCCCGAGCGACTGCACACCACGACCATTGAGTGGCGGCGGCAACAGGCTGTAGATGCTGGCATGATGCTTGGGCTGGTGCGAGCACTCGTAGCCGGCCGGCTTGTTGAGCATCACATAGGCCTGCGGGTGGTAGATCCATATTTCCCCATCGAAGGAGAAAGACAAGCCGTTCGGTTCGAGATCAACGAAAGGGTCGTCGATCTCCTCTCCGGCAATGCTGATGCGGCCGTTGCGAATCAGGGCGCGGCATTCCTTTCGGCTGCCGAAACCCTGTGTATGGAGAATTCGTTCAAGTTGCATGGCGCGCATCCTACCATCCGAGGTGACAGCAAGCAGCCTTCAAGGTGAAAATGGCGGCATGAAATTCGAACATCTGGTTGAAATAAACGATCCGGGCAATCCGCTGATCCCGCTCATGACGCGGGATGAATTGTGGCGAGGGCTGATGTTCCGTGCAGAAGATGCCACCCATTTTTTGCCCGGGCTGGAAGCCTGCGTCATCCTGGAGCGCGGCGATTGCCTGTTGCAGCGCCGGCTCGATTTTGGCAAGGCGGCCATCGAAGATTGCGTCACTTGGTCGCGCTTCGAATGGATGTCCTTTGCAGTTGCCCCGACCGAATCGCATGCCGGCGGTACGCTGACCATCACCATCGAGGAGCCGGCGGAAGATCATCTCTTCCTGCGTTTTGCCTACGCCACAACCTTGGGTGAATCGGCAAACGATGAAGACGGTGCCTATGCCGAGTTCGTCAAATCAGCCTATCACGAGTCGGATATCGAAACTGTTCGCGTCATTCGCATGCTGCTGGCCGGCGAGACGCCGCACTGAACGCTGGGCATCATAAGCTGAAATGCACAGAGCCCCTTGCGGGGCCCTGTGGCGCGTTTTCCTATCCGGGTGATACCAGGACCTCAAACGTCGATGTTTCGTGCCGCCAGCGCGTTGCTTTCGATGAAGTTCCGGCGCGGCTCAACTAACTCACCCATCAGGGTCGTGAAGATCTCGTCGGCACCGATGGCGTCCTCGATCTGCACCTTGAGCAAGCGACGGACCTTCGGATCCATCGTCGTCTCCCACAACTGTCCAGGGTTCATCTCACCGAGACCCTTGTAGCGCTGCTTGCTGACCGTGCGCTCAACTTCTGCGAGCAGCCAGTTCATGGCTGGGGCAAAACCGACTACCGGTGCTTTCTTCTCGCCGCGCTGGATAAAACCGCCGGAACCAAAGAGACCTGAGAGCATGTCAGCCGTTTTCATCAGTTGCACCCAGTCACCGGAGAGCAACAGGTCGTCGTCGATGACGCTGACCTTGAGGTTGCCGTGGTGCATTTTTTCGATGCGCAACTGCCAGCGCTCATGCACATCGTTATAGCGGGCACGAATCTGGATGCCGTGATTGACCAGCTTCGACAGCATTGTTGCCGACGCCTGCGCCGCAGCTTCGCTCGACACGTCAAGTTTGGCGTTGGCGTCGACAATGGCGTGCAGCACTTCCGGGTTGATCAGGTGGTTGAGACGGTTGATGATTGCCTCCGCCAGCAGATACTCATGCGCCATCGATTCCAGCGCGGCACCCGTAATCGCTTCAGCACCGGCCTTGGGTGTCAGCGAAGCTTCGTCAAGCGCCATCTTGAGCAGGAACTGGTTCAGTTCGTGGTCGTCCTTGATGTAGCGCTCGGTCTTGCCGACCTTGACCTTGTACAACGGGGGCTGGGCAATGTAGATGTGACCGCGTTCGACCAGCTCAGGCATCTGGCGATAGAAGAAGGTCAGCAACAGGGTACGGATGTGGGCGCCGTCCACGTCGGCATCGGTCATGATGATGATGCGGTGGTAGCGCAACTTCTCCGGTTTATATTCATCCTTGCCGATGCCGGTGCCAAGCGCAGTGATCAGCGTGGCAATTTCCTGCGACGAGATCAGCTTGTCGAAACGCGCCTTCTCAACGTTGAGGATCTTGCCTTTGAGCGGCAGGATAGCCTGGAACTTCCGGTCACGGCCCTGCTTAGCGGAACCACCGGCGGAGTCACCCTCGACCAGATAGATTTCGCAGAGGGCAGGGTCCTTCTCCTGGCAATCGGCCAGTTTTCCGGGCAGTCCAATACCGTCCAAAATTCCTTTGCGGCGGGTCAGTTCGCGTGCCTTGCGCGCGGCTTCACGGGCGCGTGACGCTTCAACGATCTTGCCGGTAATGACTTTGGCGTCTGCCGGACGTTCCAGCAGGAAGTCGGCCAGCTTCTGTGCGACGACTTCTTCCACGGCCGGCCGTGCTTCCGACGAAACCAGTTTCATCTTGGTCTGCGAAGCAAACTTGGGATCGGGCATCTTGACCGACAGCACGCAAGCCAGGCCTTCGCGCATGTCATCGCCGGAAATCTCGACCTTGGCCTTCTTGGCAATCTCGTTTTCGTCGATGTACTTGTTAATCACCCGCGTCATCGCGGCACGCAGACCGGTCAGGTGGGTACCACCATCGGATTGAGGAATGTTGTTGGTAAAACAGAGAACATGTTCCTGGTAGGAATCGTTCCACTGCATGGCCACTTCAACACCGATCGTGACGCCGGTATCGCCAACCTTGGCCTCGCCGGACGAACAGAAAATATTCGGATGTAGGACAGACTTGGTGCGGTTGATGTATTCGACGAAGCTCTTCACGCCACCAGAAAAGGCAAAGTCTTCTTCCTTGCCGCTGCGCTGGTCGATCAGGCGAATGCGCACACCATTGTTGAGGAAGGACAATTCGCGCAGGCGCTTGGCCAGAATTTCGTAGTGAAATTCCACCGTGCCAAAAATTTCCTCATCCGCCGAAAAATGGACTTCGGTCCCGCGCTTTTCCGTATCGCCGAGAATTTTCAGAGGGGAAATCTCGAAACCATTCTGAGTTTCGATAACGCGATCAACCGCATGACCGCGGCAGAATTCCATGAAATGCTTCTTGCCGTCGCGACGAATAGTCAGCCGTAACCACTTTGACAAGGCGTTGACGCAGGAAACACCGACCCCGTGCAGACCACCGGAAACCTTGTATGAATTCTGGTTGAACTTGCCGCCAGCGTGCAATTCGGTCAGCGCAATTTCAGCAGCGGAACGCTTCGGTTCGTGCTTGTCGTCCATTTTGACGCCGGTTGGAATGCCGCGGCCGTTGTCAGTGACACTGATCGAATTATCGGTGTGAATGGTGACAACGATATCGTCGCAATGACCGGCCAGGGCTTCGTCGATCGAGTTATCGACTACTTCGAAGACCAGGTGATGGAGACCTGTCCCATCGGAAGTGTCGCCGATGTACATACCCGGACGCTTGCGTACAGCCTCCAAACCCTCAAGTATCTGGATACTCGATTCGCCATACGCTGGCGAGTTACTGTCTTGTTCGCTCACTCTTTACTTCCCTGTTTCACGTGGAACATCAAATGGTTACGTTAAGTCAGATACGCATTGGCATCACGACGTACTTGAAGTTTTCATTGCCTGGTATGGTCACCAATGCACTTGAGTTCGAATCGTTGAATGCCCACTGAACCGTTTCCGCAGAACTGTTGTTAAGCACATCCAGCAAGTAGCCAACGTTGAAACCAATGTCGATGGCTTCACCGGTGTAATCGACTTCGAGTTCTTCCTGAGCTTCTTCTTGTTCGGCATTGGCTGCCATGATTTTCAGACTTCCAGGTGAAAGTACCAGACGAACGCCGCGGAACTTTTCATTGGTCAAGATGGCAGCGCGGCTCATCGAGGAAAGCAGCATGGCACGGTTTATCTGCAGCGAATTGCGTAGTGTCGCCGGTATGACGCGTTCATAATCCGGAAACTTGCCGTCAATCAGTTTAGAGACGAGATTGATGTGACCGAACTGGAAGCGGATCTGGTTCGCTGCAGTTTCGATAAACAAGGGTTCATCGTTATCGGAAAGCAGGCGATTCAGCTCAAGAACCGTCTTGCGCGGCAGGATCAACTCCTGACGTGGCAAATCGCCTTCAATACCCATGCTGGCATACGCCAGGCGGTGACCATCGGTAGCCACCGCACGCAATTCATTTCCTTCAAGCAACAGCAACAAGCCGTTCAGATAATAGCGAACATCCTGCGCTGCCATCGAGAACTGGGTTTGCGCCAACAGCTGACGAAATTGCTTCTGGGTGACGGTAATACGCTTGGCTTCCCCATCGGCGATGGCCATGCGCGGAAAATCGTCCGCAGGCAACGTCTGCAAGCTGAAGCGGCTCTTGCCAGCCCGCAGTTGCAGACGCTTCTCTTCGAGAATGAGACTGACCTCAGCACTATCCGGAAGCGAACGCAGAATGTCCTGAAGCTTTCTTGCACCAACTGTCACAGCACCATCGCCATCACCATGGCCTCCCTCGGTGCTAGTGGTGATCTGAATCTCGATGTCGGTAGCCAACAGGGTCAGCACTTCCCCTTTTTTCTCGAGCAGTACGTTGGAAAGAATCGGGAGGGTGTGGCGCTTTTCGACAATGCCGGAAACCGACTGCAGTGGCGCGAGAAGGGTGTCGCGTTGGGTTTTAATAAGGATCATATATTTAATTCCTATAAATATAAGCTGCCGGTCACTTCTGTGGATATCTCGAAAAACCGTTTATTCTACAGTACGTTGGACACAAAAACTGATACTTGAAAAGCCTGTTATTTACCTGTTGATGAAAACTGGATTACTTATCCACAGGCCAGAAAATACTGACTTATCCACAATTCATCCCCAGTTTTTACACAAACTTGTACATGGACTAACCTTTCAACACCTGCAAGAGTACATGCAGATCATGATTCAACTCATTGTCCTTTGTCCGCAAGGAATCAATCGTTCTGACTGCATGGAGT
>JAUPVD010000408.1 GCA_030917225.1 Pseudomonadota bacterium | reverse complement strand
CGAGTTGGCGACAGCGCCTTCGACCGGCGAGTAGGCAAAGCAGCCGACACGGTCGAGCTTCGCTTCTTCCAGAAATCCGAGCAGCTCCTCGAACTCTTCTTCGGTTTCGCCGGGGAAGCCGGCGATGAAGGTGGAGCGGATGGTGATCTCCGGACAGATCGCGCGCCAGGCCTTGATGCGCTCCAGGTTGTTCTCGGCGCTGGCCGGGCGTTTCATGGCCTTGAGCACACGTGGGCTGGCGTGCTGGAATGGCACATCCAGATACGGCAGCAGTTTGCCCTCGGCCATCAACGGGATCAGTTCATCGACGCTGGGGTACGGATAGACGTAATGCAGGCGCACCCAGATACCGAATTCGGCCAGCGCCTCGCACAACTCCTTCAGCCGCGTCTTGACCGGGCGCCCGCCCCAGAAACCCATGCGGTACTTGAGGTCGACGCCGTAGGCCGAGGTGTCCTGCGAGATGACGAGGATTTCCTTGACGCCGGCTTCGGCCAGGTTCTTCGCTTCCTGCAGCACGTCGCCGATCGGCCGGCTGACCAGCGGGCCGCGCATCGAGGGAATGATGCAGAAGGTGCAACTGTGGTTGCAGCCTTCGGAAATCTTGATGTAGGCGTAGTGCTGCGGCGTCAGGCGCACGCCCTGTGGTGGGACCAGGCTGGAGAACGGATCGTGCGGCTGCGGCAGATGCCGATGCACATGGTGCATCACCTCGTCGGTGGCATGCGGGCCGGTGATGGCCAGCACCGACGGATGGGCGCTACGCACCACCTCGTCCTTGGCGCCAAGGCAGCCGGTAACGATGACCTTGCCGTTTTCGTTGAGTGCCTCGCCGATGGCATCGAGCGATTCCTCAACGGCGGCGTCGATGAAACCACAGGTGTTCACCACGACGAGATCGGCACCGTCATAGGAACCGGAGATCAGATAACCCTCGGCGCGCAGGCGCGTGAGGATCTGTTCGGAGTCGGCGGTGGCCTTCGGGCAGCCAAGAGAAACAAAGCCGACAGTTGCCGGCTTTTGAGAAGAACTATTCACGGGTTGCTGCTCTGCAAAAAATTATTTGTCGCCACCTTCAGGCTTCTTGCCATCGGGCGGATAAGTGGGGAACTGGAAGCCGGTAAACATGTTGCGGGTCTGGCTTTGCAGTTGCTCCTGCATCTGCTGCGCCATTTTCTTGCTCTGGTCCATGTAGGCCGACATCATCTGGTTCATCGCCGGACCCTGAAAGTTCAGGAACTGCGTCCACATGTCGCTCTGCATCTGGCTGTTTTCGCCACCGTACAGACCTCGGGATTGCTCCTGCATCTTGCCCTGGAAATCGACGAAGGACTTGATGTTGTTCTCAAGATACTTGCCCATCATGCCTTGCATGGCATTTCCGTAGAAGCGGATGACCTGAGCCAGCAACTCGGCAGTAAACATCGGCATGCCGCCGGTCTCTTCTTCCAGAATGATCTGGAGCAGGATGCTGCGGGAAAGATCTTCGCCGGTCTTTGCATCCACCACCTTGAAATTTTCAAACGCCAGAACCAGATCCTTGACGTCACTCAAGGTGATGTAGGCACTCGTTTTAGTGTCGTATAGACGGCGATTCGGGTATTTCTTGATCAGTCGCGACGGCTCCGACATGACGGCCTTTCCTCCAGGTAATGAATCCATATTCCAGCGCTCTCTGGCACCTCAAAATGCTGCATAGCAAAATTATACATCAGAAAGAAAAACGGCCCCTTGCGGGGCCGTCACTTTCAGCATCGGATTACTGGTAGTACAAACCGCCGTTGATGTTCAGCGTGGCGCCGGTGGTGAAACCGGACAGGTCGTTGGCCAGGAAGGCGCAGGCGTAGCCGATTTCTTCCGGCTTGGCCAGGCGCTTCATCGGCACGGAGTCGACGATGCCCTTGAGCACGTCTTCACGGATGGCCATGACCATCTTGGTGGCGACGTAGCCCGGAGCGATGGCGTTGACCGTCACGCCCTTGGCCGCGAGTTCAGCGGCCAGAGCCTTGGTGAAGCCGATGACGCCGGCCTTGGCGGCCGAGTAGTTGGTCTGGCCCATCTGGCCCTTGACGCCGTTGACCGACGAGATGTTGATGATGCGACCCCAGCCGCGCTCGGCCATCTTCGACGAAACCTGCTTGGTCAGGTTGAACAGGCTGGTCAGGTTGGTGGCGATAACGGCATCCCACTGATCCCGTTCCATCTTGGCGAACATCTTGTCGCGGGTGATGCCGGCGTTGTTCACCAGGATGTCGATCGGGCCAGCATTGGCTTCGGCTTCAGCCACCATGGCCTGGCAGGAGGCCAGGTCGGCAACGTCGCCAGCAACGCAGACGAAATCCTTGAAGCCGGCAGCTTCCTGTTCCTTCAGCCATTCGTCCTTGTTGTCGAACTGCGGGTGATAGGAGGCAACCACCTTGTGACCGGCCTTGGCCAGTTCCTGACAAATGGAGGTACCGAGACCACCCATGGCGCCGGTAACGAGTGCGATTCTTTGCGTCATATTTTTTCCCTCTGCTGCTGTTGATAAAAAACTACTCACTGCTCTCACAAGCGGTCAGTACATGTGCTGACCGCCGTTGATCGAAATATTTGCGCCGGTAACAAAGGCTGCTTCGTCCGAAGACAGATAAGCCACCAGGCCAGCGATTTCTTCGGGCTTGCCCAGGCGCGATACCGGTATCTGCGGCAGGATCTTCGAATCGAGGATCTCCTGCGGGATGGCCATCACCATCTTGGTACCGATATATCCCGGCGAGATGGTGTTCACGGTGACGCCATTCTTT
>JAUPVD010000034.1 GCA_030917225.1 Pseudomonadota bacterium | reverse complement strand
GGCGGATCGGGGCTGGGGCTGAATATCGTGCACAATATCGTGACCAGCATGCTCGGCGGCAGTATCGAAGCAGCAAGCACCCAAGGCAAAGGGGCAACGTTTGTTCTGGTGCTGCCAACCAGAGCCCCCGAACAGAGTGCAGCACAGGAGGTCTGAACAAGATGAAAATTCCAGAACCCGGGAGCAGTCCGGCGATGCAGCGCCTGCTGGCCGCGCTCACTGCAAAGAACGGCATGTCGGCCAGCGACCTCGCTCGGGAAGCATTCGTCGGGCTGACGACGCTGGCCTGCGGCGGCTACCTGAAGGCGCTGCGCGATGCCCGGCTGGTGCATGTCAGCGGCTGGCGCAAAACGCCGAAAGGCTTCGTCACCCCGCTCTACAGCCTGGGCAACAAACCCGACATGCGCCGCCCCGGGTTCACGGACGTCGACCGGGATTCGGCCGGCATGGGTCGGATCGTGGCGGCGCTGGAAGCGCGAGGTGCCATGACATACCGGGAAGTCGCCGAAGCCAGCGGACTCTCGGCCAACACCATCAAGAATGCCCGCTACATGGACATACTCATTGCGCAGAAACGCGTGCACATCATTGGCTGGCGCCGCAACCGGGCCGGCCCGATGACGGCGCTCTACCTGGCGGGTACCGGCCAGGCAGCGCCTCGCCCGGCAGCATTCTCCGGCGCCGAAAAATGTCGGCGCGCGCGCAGCAAGGCACAGGCGCTTAGCGTAGGAAGAAGCGTGGCTTCGCAGATGGCGCGGTTATGACCGCGCCAATGGAATCGGTGCTCACGCAGCACCCCGAACGCTGATCTGCATAACCACGCCCCCTTGATGCAAGAGCCCTCTCTACCTCGCAAGCAGCCCCCCGCCACCCCTGCGACAGGTACCGTCGTTTGCCTTTTGGCCGACCTCCCCGACGGCGGCGGCCGCGTCTTCAGTTTCGGTCCGGAAGACGACCCCTTCCGCCTGATCCTCTTGCGCAGCGGCGATCAGGTCATTGCCTGGCACAACCGCTGCCCGCATTTCGGCCAACCTCTGGCACTGAAGGACGAATGGCTGATCCTCAAACCGCATACCACGCTCAGCTGCAACGTGCACTACGCACGCTTCCGCTGGAACGATGGCGTCTGCGAATCGGGTGACTGCGAGGGAGAAAGCCTGACCGGGGTTCCCGTCACCGTTCGCGACGGCCAGGTCCTGATCGTGTAAATTGCGCGACTTGGCGGCAATGGCGCAAGCACTTGCCGCAACACTACGACACAGGCGCTCGCCGCATGCAATCACAGACTTCCAATCCACCGCGCATTGCCATCATCGGCGGCGGCCCTGCCGGACTGATGGCGGCCGAGGTACTGGCTGCCGGCGGCGCCAGGGTCGAACTCTTCGACGCCATGCCCTCGGTAGCGCGCAAGTTCCTGCTCGCCGGCAAGGGCGGCATGAACATCACCCACGCGGAACCCTACGAGGCCTTCGTATCGCGCTACGGCACACGGCGTGAAATGCTGAAGCCGATACTCGATGCGTTCGGCCCGCAGGCGCTGCGCGACTGGATCCACGGGCTGGGCATCGAGACCTTCGTCGGCACCTCCGGCCGCGTTTTCCCCAAGGACATGAAAGCTGCGCCACTGCTGCGCGCCTGGCTGCACCGCCTGCGCGAACAAGGCGTGGTCTTCCACATGCGCCATCGCTGGCTGGGCTGGGCTGAAAGCGGAGCGCTGACGTTTGCTACGCCGGAAGGTCAGCGCACACTCGCGGCCGATGCGACCCTCCTCACGCTGGGTGGCGGCAGCTGGGCCAAGCTCGGCTCGGATGGCGCCTGGCTGCCGATACTGCGGGAACGGGGCATCGATATCGCGGTGCTGCGCCCTGCAAACTGCGGCTTTGATATCGGCGCAGCGAAAAGCGATGGAGAGGGCTGGAGTGAACATTTCCGCAGCCGCCTCTCCGGCGAGCCACTCAAGGCCGTTGCCGTAAACTTCTCCGATGCGAGCGGCCACTCTCATCACAAACGCGGCGAATTTGTCGTGACCGCCAGCGGTGTCGAAGGCAGCCTGATCTACGCCCTGTCGGCGCCGCTGCGCGACACCATCGAGGCCAACGGCGAAGCTGTCCTGCACATCGATCTGATGCCCGACTGGAGTGCCGAACGTGTTGCCGCCGAGGTCTGTCGGCCACGCGGATCACGTTCGCTTTCCAGTCACCTGCAGAGCCGGCTGGGGCTGAAGGGGGTCAAGGCCGGCTTGCTGCGCGAACTGCTGCCCGCCGCTACGTTCAATCACACCCCCGCACTGGCGGCAGCCATCAAGGCCGTGCCGCTGCGCCTGGTCTCGCCGCGCCCGCTCGATGAGGCGATCAGCAGCGCCGGTGGCGAACGCTTCGAGGAACTCGATGCCGGTCTGATGCTGCGCGCCATGCCCGGCGTTTTCTGTGCCGGCGAGATGCTCGACTGGGAAGCCCCGACCGGCGGCTACCTGCTCACCGCCAGCTTCGCCAGCGGGCGCACCGCAGCACGCGGCGCACTCGACTGGCTGCAGAACAACTAGCCCTGCGGGTCCGGCACGAAGCCACCTGGGAAGGGGTTGGGGCGAAGGTTGTTGCGCGGATAGTGGGGATTCGGGATGACGCCGCGTGCGATCAGGTTGGCACGGCTGTCGTAGTAGATGGTAATGACTTCGGCAGGGGCGCTGCTGGCACGGCGAAAGCTGGTGTATTCGGTGGGCGCATTGAGCCGTTCGCCATGTCCGGTACCCAGTTTCTTCTCAGCCTGCGCTGTACTCCCCATGGCATCGGCGCGTTCCGCCTTCATCCGCCCTTCGACTGCAGGAGCGGGAGCCGATGCAGCAGCCGGCGCATTGGCCGAAGCTGCGTCACGGCTTTCGGCAGCACCCTTGGCCAGCGGCACGGGTTGCGCAACCGGCGGCGGCACCAGTTCGCGGAATACCGCAACACCAATGACGCCAGTGTTTTCCGGGCGACCTGTCCGCCCGGCATAGCTGTCGGGCACGCTGGTGAAGTAGAAGGC
>JAUPVD010000407.1 GCA_030917225.1 Pseudomonadota bacterium | reverse complement strand
ACTGACAGTTACGCTGCAGACGCAGGCGCAACCGGAGGTCGGCGGCGTACCCCTGACCGGCGATGAGTTGCTCGCCCTCACCGGCGCCAGCGCGGCAGGGCTTCCGGGCTGGCTCGCCCCCCGTCTCGGCGATCGTCTGGACCGGCTGTCCGGCGGCCAGCGCCAATTCCTGCATCTGTGGGCCTGTCTGCAGGCGCCGGGCGATGCCGTGCTGCTCGACGAGCCAACCAACAATCTTGATCCCGACGGGGTTTCGTATCTGATCGGTGCGCTGCGGGCGCGGGCAGCGGCTGGTGCCGGGCTGATCCTCGTCAGTCACGACGCCGATTTCGTGGCTTCCGTCTGCGATCGCCTGATCCCATTGGAAGAGCAATGATGGATGCGCTGACCATGCTGTTCGACCCCCTGTTCATTCAGCCCTTCTTTACCGGGCTGGCCTTTGCTTTCCTGTTGCCGCTGTTTGGGGCCTACCTGCGTCTTCGCGACGAGTGGCTGGCGGCACTGGCCTTTGCCCAGACGGCTGCGGCCGGTTCATTGCTGGCCATGGTCGCTGGCTGGCCGCTGATGTTCGGCGGCTTGCTGGCTGCGGCGGCTGCCGCTGCCTTGAAGAGTCTTTTCGAAACCGCCGCACGTGGCGTTCAGGGCGCTGCTTACGCCATGCTGCTGGTGGCCGGCTGGGGCATTTCGGTGCTGCTGGTGGCCAACCTTCCCCTGGCCGAGCGTCTGGGCCATGCGCTCTTTGACGGCCAGCTCTATTTCACCGACACCGGCCATCTTGTCGCGGCGCTGGTCAGTGTCGTGGTGTTCAGCGCCAGCTTGTCGCGGCTGTCCCGCGGGCTGTTGCTGGCCCATTTCTTCCCCGATTTCTTCCGGGCGCGCGGGCGTTCGGCCCGCCAGATCCATCTTTTCTTTGACCTGCTGGTGGCTGGCGCACTGGCCCTGGCAACGATGAGCGTCGGCGTCATGGCCGCGTTTGCCATGGTCTTTGTGCCGCCGCTGGTCGCCTGGGGTTGGTCAGCCAGTTGGCGACGTTCGCTGCTGCTGGCCGTCGTTGTGGGAGTCACGGCCTATCTCGTCGCTTTTGCGGGAGCGCTGCTGCTCGATCAGCCTTTTGGTCCTGTGCTGGCCATTATTCTGGTCTTTGCCGGAGCCGCTTCGGGCCTCGCGCAGCGCCTGCATTTTGCGCGCTGAAGGCTGACCCCGGGCGGGTTTGGGCTGGTTCGAAAATTGCGGCAAGAGGGGCAATGTGTTAAAACACCCGTTCGCCATAATCCTAACCGAGCCGTATCCGACCGAGCGTATGGTTTTCTCCTTCTTCAAGAAACCGCCCCCCGAAAAAATGGTGGCCAGACCGGCAGCTGCACCGCCGCGTCCGAAGTCGGCTGATGCAGCGCCCGATGCCGGAACGCAGTCGTCGACGGCGACCGCTGGAGCGATGCCCGCGCCAGCACCTTCTTTTGTCGAGGAGAAGGCGGAAGCGCCAAGAGAACTTGAAGCGCTGGATTTCACCAGCGCGTCCGTGCCCGCCGGAGGGATCGACTTCAGTGACCTGAGCGAAAGCCCCGGCGAGATTCACGTCGAAGGCGACATGGATCCGATCGAGGCCGACATCGAACAAGCGGCAGTCCTTTATGCCAATGGACAGGACGCGCCGACGCGTGCCCTGCTCGAAAACGCCATCCACGCTCACCATTTCGGCCCGGGCGAGCGCTTGTGGCTGATGCTTTTCGATTTCTATCGCCTGACCAACCAGCATGCGCCTTTTGTCGTGCTGAGCCTGGAGTACGCCAAGTCCTTCGAAAAATCGCCGCCCACATGGCGGAATGCGGAGGCGCCAAAGCCGGCTGCCAAGGTGGCGGTTCCTGCTGGAACGGTGCTGTTCAAGGGCGATCTGACCGGCGACAACGATGCAGCCTTCGCTGCGCTTGATCAGGCGCTCGACAAGAATCCGAAGCTGCGAATCGAGTTGACCAAGGTCAAGGCCGCTGACGATCTCGGCGCCGAACGGATGCTGGGGGTGCTGGCCAGGATCCACAAGAAAAAGGGCGAAGTCGAACTGGTCGGGCGCGATGCATTGGCAGCGCTGCTGGAAGCACGTATCGAAACCGGGCGCCGAGACGAATCCGGCTGCTGGCTGCTGCTGCTGGAGTTCTATCAGCTGATGGGCAAGCATGACGCCTTTGAGGACATGGCCATCAACTACGCGGTGACTTTCGAGATGTCTCCGCCGTCGTGGGAAGCCAAGCGTGTCGTCGCAAAAGAGCCGAAGCCGGTGCTGGCCATGGTTGACGATGCGGAAGAGGAAATGAAGAGCTTTGCCCTCAAGGGCGATCTGAAATCCGAACGGTTCCCCGGCCTGCAGGCCTTTGCCGAAAAACAGGATCCGCTGGTGCTCGATTTCTCGGCGGTGACGCGCATCGACTTCGTCAGCGCCGGCACTCTGGTCAATTTGCTGTCGCCGGCCAAGCGCAGCGGCAAGCGGGTCATTATCCACCACCCCAACCATCTGGTCGCCGAGCTGCTTGGCGTCGTCGGCCTCAAGGCCGTCGCCGACATCGTTCTGGCCAAACACTGAGCACTTCCATGGAACAGTATCACGGCACCACCATCCTCTCGGTGCGCCGCGGCAATCGCGTCGCCATGGGCGGCGACGGGCAGGTCACGCTCGGCAACATCGTCATCAAGGCGACGGCGCGCAAGGTGCGCCGCCTCTACAAGGAGCGCATCCTGGCCGGTTTCGCTGGCGGTACCGCCGATGCCTTCACGCTTTTCGAGCGCTTCGAGTCCAAGCTGGAAAAGCATCAGGGGCATTTGTTGCGCTCGGCTGTCGAGCTGGCCAAGGACTGGCGCACCGACCGTGCGCTACGCCGGCTGGAGGCCATGCTGGCCGTTGCCGATCGTGAAAGCTCGTTGATCATTACCGGCAACGGTGACGTGCTGGAACCGGAGCTGGGCATCGTTGCCATCGGTTCGGGCGGTGCCTATGCCCAGAGCGCGGCGCGGGCATTGCTGGAAAATACGGAACTGGATCCGGCGGAGGTGGTGCGCAAGTCGCTCGAAATTGCCAGCGATCTTTGCATCTACACCAACCGCAACTTCACCCTCGAAACACTGGACTAAACCCGTCCTAGAGCGAAAGGGCGTGACGCACGCCCTCGTAGCGTGCCTCGATTTCGGGAAAACGGGCGGCCAGTGACAGCCAGTCGATACCCAGCCTGAGTTGGGCCAGCTCGGAAACCTCGGGTACATGATTCCGTTCGGCCTTGCCGAGGTCGAGCGCGTGGCTGAGAATTTCCGCAATATGCACGATGTCGCCGATTTCGCCGTCGCTGCCGGAATCGGCATCGTGGTGGGCATGGATACCGGCAATGATGTCTGCAGGCAGGTGCCAGAGTCTGGCCAGTTCGCCGCCGACGATCGCGTGGTCGTAACCGAAAACTGCGCGCTCGGCAGTGATGATCGACTCGCTGTTGAGTTGCATGCGCATGCGCACTTCGGCACAGAATTCCGGCGCTACGGCAACCAGGAGCAACTGGCCGATATCGTGCAGCAAGCCGGCAGAAAACGCGGCTTCCGGGTTGTAGTCGGCACGCTCGGCAATCGTCCTTGCGCAGGTGGCCACGCCCAGGCTGTGGCGCCAGAGCTGACGACCGTCGAAGCCGGTGGTGCAGTGGCCGAAGTGTTCGATCAGCGCGGTGGCCAGCGTGATGGTGCGTACGGTTTCCAGGCCAAGTACGAGAATCGCCTGACGTGTCGAGACGACCTGCGATGAAAGGCCGAAAGCACTGGAATTGGCGGCGGCCAGCAAGCGGGCGACGATGGCCGGGTCGGTGTTGAGGCGAAGCACCAGGCTATCCGCATCGGCATTGTCGTCGTTCAGTGTTTCGAGAATGTGTGTGACTACCTGTGGCAGCGTCGGCAGTGCATAGGCTCCGGCCATCAACGCAGCTATCGTCGGGGCCTCGGTCGTATTGCTCATTCGGCCTGTTTCCTGCGGTAGCTGATCAGGGTTTCCCGCAAGGCGTCACGCGCCGGGCTGCTCTGGCCGCGAAAGATGAATTCGATGCGGGCAATGGCTTCCTCGATCTCGCGGGCAATCGTGGCCTCATCGCGGGAATCGGGCACAACGACGGACAGGGTTTCTATGCCGCGCCGCTTGAGCTTTTCCAGCATCGGCTCATCGAGGGTTGTGCCGGCGGCGATCAGCGCCGTGCCCTGCGCGCCGCTGACCTGGGTCGCGACGATCATTCTCGGCAGCAACTCACCGGGCGGCAGGCAGACGATGCGCGTTTTCATGGAGCACAGTCTGCCATAGCTCCGCCGCGAAATGATACATTTCAACCCCATCCGGATTACTCGAGAGCAGCCCAGCATGACCCAGATGACCCCCCAGGAAATCGTCCACGAACTCGACAAGAACATCGTTGGTCAGAACAAGGCAAAAAAGTCGGTGGCCATTGCCCTGCGCAACCGCTGGCGGCGTTCACAGGTGGCCGAACCCCTGCGCCAGGAGATCACACCGAAGAACATTCTGATGATCGGCCCGACCGGTGTCGGCAAGACTGAAATTGCCCGCCGGCTGGCGCGGCTGGCCAATGCGCCGTTCATCAAGATCGAGGCGACCAAATTTACCGAGGTGGGCTATGTCGGCCGCGATGTCGACACCATCATTCGTGACCTGGTCGAGATTGCCGTCAAGGGAGGCCGCGAAGGCGCCATGAAGCGCATGCGTGCGCGGGCCGAAGACGCCGCCGAGGATCGAGTGCTTGACGCCCTGCTGCCACCGCCGCGCGGCAGCAATTTTTTTGGCAACGAGAATGTTCCGGTCGAGGATTCCACCACCCGCCAGAAATTTCGCAAGAAGCTGCGCGAAGGCGAATTCGACGACAAGGAGATCGAAATCGAGCTGGCTGCGCCGGGGATGAGCGCCGAGATCTTCGCGCCGCCGGGTATGGAAGAACTGACCAATCAGATCCAGGGCATGTTTCAGAACATGGGCGGCGCCCGCAAGAAGCCGCGCAAGCTGAAAATTCGCGAGGCGATGAAGCTGCTGGTCGACGAAGAAGCCGCCAAGCTGGTGAATGACGAGGAAGTGAAGCTCGATGCGGTGCAGAACGTCGAACAGAACGGCATCGTCTTTCTCGACGAGATCGACAAGATCGCCAGTCGCTCGGATGCGCATGGCGCCGATGTTTCCCGGCAGGGCGTACAGCGCGATCTGCTGCCGCTGGTGGAAGGCACGACCGTGTCGACCAAGTACGGCATGATCAAGACCGACCACATCCTGTTCATCGCCAGCGGTGCCTTCCACCTGGCCAAGCCTTCCGACCTGATCCCGGAACTGCAGGGGCGTTTCCCGATTCGCGTCGAGCTGGAGTCGTTGTCGGTGACCGATTTCGAGCACATCCTGACGCAGACCGATGCCTGCCTGACCAAGCAGTACGAAGCGCTGATGGCGACTGAAGGTGTGCATATCAGTTTCACTGAAGATGGTATCCGCCGCCTGGCCGAAATCGCCTGGTCGGTCAATGAGCGTACCGAGAACATCGGCGCCCGCCGCCTTTATACGGTGATGGAGCGCCTGCTCGAAGACGTATCCTTCGACGCCGGCAAACCTGGTACCGAGACGCTGGAAGTCAATGCCGAATACGTGAATGGCCGCCTCGGCGAGCTCGCGCAGAACGAAGATCTGTCGCGCTACGTGCTCTAGTCAGAAACCCAATCACCGTTTGTGGTGAGTAGCCCCGCACGGCGGGACTTATCGAACCACTTCCAGCGCGT
>JAUPVD010000406.1 GCA_030917225.1 Pseudomonadota bacterium | reverse complement strand
GGCGTGGCCGGGAACAAGGATGCGAGAACCGGCGACAAGGAAACCGGCATCGGGAAGATTTTCGACCAAGAGAAGGTGCAGAAGGAGATTGATGCGCAGGTGAAGATTACGCAGATGTTCAACCAACTTGCGCCGAAAGCTGTAGGGGAGTACGCGAAGCAGAGAGAGAACGAACTTCGGCTGCTCGCCAATCAGGCAGAAGGTGCCGAGCGCGATCGACTGTTACAAGAAGCCAACAAATGGGCCGAAGGCGGCGTCAACCGCGTGCTGATGCACACCGTGGTTGGCGGCCTGGGGGGCGGTACCGGCGGTGCGCTTGGCGCGGGAGCGAGCTCGACGATTACTCCGCTCCTCGCTGAACAAATCGTAAAGCTCGACCTGCCGTTCGATCTAAAGATGGCGCTGATTCAGGCTGCAGGCACCGCAGTCGGTGGGCTGGCCGGCGGCGCCGCTGGGGCTGCGGCAGGCTTGAACGAAACTGCAAACAATTTCGGCGCAATGTTGCGTGCTGGGCAGCTTGCGGCGCAGGCTGCGCGTCTCGGCGTAGACAAACTCTCGGCAGCAGAAGCCGCGATGCTGCAGAGTTGCGTCAATAACAGCGCCTGCCGTGAATTGGTCAGTTCGGTGTTGCCGGCAAGCGCGATGGCGTGGTTCATCAGCCAGAACATGACAACGCCGTCGTCCAGTTTGGTCGACCAAATCCCCGGTGGCTATGCAGCGGGAGACAGGCCGCAACCAGTTGGGCCGCTGGTGACGCCGATGCCCGACCCGAAGAAGATGCAGGAACTCTATGGCACACCGCCACTGCAGAACCCTGATCAGCTAAGATCGTGGCTAGCGAATGCGCTGGAGGGGTATCCGGCGGATGAAGCGGAGAAGTGGGCCAGAGGGCTCATCACCACGCTTCCGGCGGCGCAGCAATCGACATGGCAAGACTTCATCCTTCAGGCAGTGCAGGACAATGCCATTGCAGGCAGCCGCCGTGAGCGTGAAGTGACAATCGACTTGCAGACGAAGTACCCGGGCGGCAGCGTTCAGAACCAGCAGTATCTGCGTGACAGGGATGGAAATATCGTGATTGATCCAAGCACCGGCACAGCGCGCCGCCTGGATCATGTGGTGGTTGTGGGTGGCAAGATCGTCGATGTTGTGGAGACGACGAGTTTGACGGCTGAAAAAGACAAGCAGATCGAACATGAACGGGAAACCAGAAAAGCGGGCGGCGTATATATCCGTGACCGGAACACCGGCAATCTGATCGAAGTGCCGTCGATTTCTCGTATCGAGAGGAGATCATAAGATGGCGCGTGTCGGCAAATTGCTCAACTATGACGAGCTGCTTGAAAAACACCCGGATTGGGTTCTTTGGGAGACAGCTGCGTACTATCAGGAATCGACGCCGGAGGCCACTGAAGCCGCCCGGATTAGGCGTTGGAAAAAACTAGGCCACGTCATCAAATTTATCCAGGACCGCGGCCTGACCCGTCGCGTACTCTGCGCGACCGCTCCGGATATTCCCGAGAACTTCTCCGTGTATCTTCGTGATATCACTCCCGAGGGACTGGAGTTTTATCGGACGGGCTACATGAAATGGCTCAAGCGTTTCGAACGCAACATGCATGCCGATCCGGCCGACGTTAGTGTCATGGAGAAAGCGCTGGCTGATATGCGCAAGAAACAGCGGGCGTAACGCAGAAATACGGGCGCCATATCCCGTACGCAATACACATCCGCCTCCTGCCGCTCCCACGATGAACGCCCACACCCACCGCCTCGTCTTCAACCTCCGCCGCAACAGCCCGATAGCCGCTCCCGAAAGCGCCCGCAGTTGCGGCAGGGGAAGGCAGGCTGGGCGGCAGCGGAGGCAAGGCGGTAGACGGCGCGGCGCCTGCGCCAACCGCCTCGCCCTCAACCCCGCCACCACGCAAAAGCGTCTCGGCGACGGCTTCTACGAACAGCGCCTGATCACCGAACAGATCGCCCAGCTCACCGGCCGCCGCTTCCTCACCGGCTACCAGAATGACGAAGCCCAGTACCAGGCCCTGATGGAAGCCGGCGCCACCTTCGCCAAGACCTGGCAGCTCATCCCCGGCATTGCCCTCACTGCCGAGCAAATGGCCCGACTCACCAGCGACATCGTGTGGCTGGTAGAGAAGGAAGTCGCCGGCCAGAAAGTGCTGGTGCCGCAGGTCTATGCCCGCGTAGAGGACGGCGACCTCGCCCCCTCCGGTGCCCTGCTCGCCGGTGCGGCGGTCAATCTCGACACCGCTACTGAGCTCATCAACAGCGGCCGCATCGCCGGCCGGCAAGTGGTTTCGCTGACCGCCGAAAACATCAAGAACCTCGGCGGCGACGTGGCCGGCAAGGAAATCGTCGCCGACGCCAGGAAAGACCTGCAGCTCAAGGGCGGCAGCTTCACCGCCGAGAACCGGCTGATCGCCACTGCCGGGCGCGACCTCACGGTCGAGAGCAGCACCGTCGATCTGGCATTCCAGGCGCCGGGCGTCAATGGCAGTGTGCGCCGCACCGACATCAGACGGGTAGCCGGACTCTATG
>JAUPVD010000405.1 GCA_030917225.1 Pseudomonadota bacterium | reverse complement strand
GGTGACCGGGTCATGAGCGGGGCGCTGGTCTATCGCGTAGCCGATACCGGCGCGCAGGTCGAAGCCGATGTCTGGTTGCCGGCCGAGGGGCGCTCGCTGCGCCTGCAGGCCGGGCAGATGATCTGGGCGGCGCCGCTATTCCTGTTGCCCAGCATTCTGGTCGGTCAGGAAAAGCTCAAGGCGGCGGCGCGGCGTTACAGCCATGCCCCCTGGCTGGTCGCCAACCTGACGCTGTCGGCCTACCCCGAGGAGCGGGCCGGTGCCGGCATGGCCTGGGACAACGTGCTGCACGATAGTCCGGGGCTGGGCTACGTGGTCGCCACGCATCAGCAGATGCGCCTGCGCCACGGTGCAACCGTGCTTACCTACTATCGGGCGCTGTCCGGCATGAGCCCGGCTGCCGGGCGCGAGTTGCTGCAGAACACCTCGCGCGAAAACTGGGCCGGGCAGGTTCTCGACGAGCTGTCGCGTCCGCACCCGAACATCCGGGCATTGACCACGAATCTGGACATCGTCCGCTTTGGCCATGCCATGGCCCGGCCGACCACCGGTTTTGTCTGGGGCGGTGCGCGCCAGCCTTTTGTCGCCGACGGGCCGCGCCTGCGTTTTGCGCACGCCGACGTCAGCGGCTTTTCTATTTTCGAGGAAGCGCAGTATCGTGGCGTGCTGGCGGCCGAACGCACGCTCGCGCGCCTCGGCATCCGTTTCACCTCGTCGCTGGTCTGAAGGAGTGTCATGCAGGGACTGCACCTTATCGCCGAACTGAGCCAATGCCGCTGCGCGCCGCGCCTACTGGCCGATGCCGAAGCCCTGCGTGAGCTGTGCCTGGCCGTCTGCGCGGTACCCGGACTGACGCCGGTGGGCCAGGTCTTCCACCAGTTCGGTTCGGCGCAACAGCCGGCCGGCGCCACCGGTGCCGTCGTGCTTGCCGAGTCCCATCTGGCCATCCACACCTGGCCGGAGCTGGCCTCGGTGACGCTCGATCTCTACGTCTGCAATTTCAGTCAGGACAACAGCGCCGCCGCACGCAAGGCATTCCAGCGCCTGCTAACCGCTTTCGCGCCGGGCAGCGTTGTTCAGCGCGAGATCGAGCGGGGCAGTCCGGCGCCGGAAATGTCGTGACGCGGACTGATATACTTTTGCCGCTTCGCCCATTCAATATTTCATCTGGCCAGATCCTGATCACATGCGCATCCTTGTTTTTATCCTTGTTGCCGCCAACCTGACGTTCTTTGCGTGGACGCAGGGCTATCTTGGTTCGCGCGACAACCCTGATGCCGTGCGTCTGACCCAGCAACTGGCTGCCGAGAAAATGATTGTTCTTTCTCGCGACGAACCGCCGAAGGATAAAGCTCCCGCACCGGTCGAGAAAAAGCCTGTACAGGAAAAGTGCCTGGCCTGGCCTGGCTTGAATGCGGCAAGCGCTGATCGACTTGAAACGCTTTTGACCGAGCGTTTCGCAGGGCTGCGCCGCACCCGTCATGTGATTCCTGAAGCCAGCTCGTGGTGGGTCTTCATTCCGCCGCAGGCCAGCAAGGCTGAGGCGGACAAGAAGGCGCTGGAGTTAAAGCGGCTGGGCGCCCCCGAGTTCTTTGTCATCCAGGAACCCGGCGCCAACCGGTTCGCCATTTCTCTGGGCATCTTCTCCAGTGAATCGGCCGCCGAGGAGCGTCTGGAAGTCTTGCGCGCCAAGGGCGTTAAAAGCGCCAAGTTCGCCCGGCGCACGGTGCTCCGCCCGGAGCAGATCACGCTGGAAATGACGGGGCCGGAGCCGATGATCGACGCTGCGCGTGAAGCTATCCAGCCGCAAGTTCCCGAGCAGAAGACAGCTGCTTGCGGCAAGGAATAGGGCACAAGGGAACAAGGGAACGAGGCAACAGGAGAAGCAGGCGTGTTCATCGTAGGTCTGACCGGTGGCATTGGCAGTGGCAAGAGCACCGTAGCCGATCTGTTCGTGCAGCGCGGAGTGGCGCTGGTCGATACCGATGCCATCGTCCACGAACTGACTGGTCCGGGTGCTGCAGCCATATCCGCCCTGCGCGCAGCGTTCGGCGACGCCATCCTGCGTGCCGATGGTGGTCTGGACCGGGTGGCCATGCGCCAACGCGTGTTTTCCGATGCCGCTGCGAAGTCGACGCTGGAAGCAATTCTGCATCCGATGATTCGCGCCGAAAGCGCCCGCCGTTGCGCGGCAGCGACGACCCCCTATGTGTTGCTTGCCGTGCCGTTGCTGGTAGAGGCTGGCACCTACCGTGAGCGCTGCGACCGCATCCTGGTTGTGGATTGCGAAGAAGCGACACAGGTGGCGCGGGTCGTCGCCCGCAACGGCATGACTGAAGCCGAGATACGGGCAATCATGGCGGCACAGGCCAGCCGTTCGGTACGGCTGGCCGCAGCCGATGATGTCGTCGACAATGACGGTACGCCGGAGACCTTGCCGGCCCAGATCGAAAAGCTGCATCAGACCTATCTGCAAGCGGCCTTGACCAAAGTTAAGGCGAACTGTTGAGATTTCGCTGCAAATGGTTCAGAATCCAAGCATTTTCCAGATTCTGGACCGGCCAACTGCGTGATTACCTACGAATATCCTTTCAATGAGCGCATTCGCACCTTGCTGCGCTTGGAGGATTTGTTCGACAAAACTTCGCATTTTCTGCAGGTCGACGGTTCGCACGAACACCACGTGGCACTGGTCACGCTGTTTGAAATTCTTGAGGTGGCCGGACGTGCCGACCTGAAGATGGACCTCATTCAGGAGCTCGAGCGTCAGCGCCAGACCCTGCTCGCTTTTCGCAACAACCCCGATATTTCCGAAGAGGCCCTTTCCGGCGCGCTCTATGAAATCGAGCAAAGCTCGGCGGCGCTGCTCGGCATGGCCGGCAAAATCGGCCAGTATCTGCGCGAGAACGACTGGCTGATGAGCATCAAGAGCCGTGCGGCGATTCCCGGTGGCGTCTGCGAATTCGACCTGCCTTCTTATCACTACTGGCTGCATCAGCCGGCCGAGACGCGTCGCGATGCCGTTTCAGCGTGGCTCAAGCCCATGCTGCCCCTGCGCGACGGTCTTGCCATTGTGCTCCGCCTGTTGCGCAGCAGTGGTCGCCCCGAACATCAAGTGGCGAAGAACGGTGCTTTCCAGATGATGCTGGGTGGCAGTTCGTCGCAGATGGTGCGTGTGGCCATACCCCTCGGGTCACCGTACATTCCCGAAATCAGCGCCAACAAGTACGCGCTGAACATCCGTTTTACTTCCCCCGATGGTGGCCTGCGTCCGCGTCCCTGTGATGCCGAGGTCGCCTTCGACATGACTTTCTGCAACCTCTGATGTCTGCAGCGCCCCCGAAAGTGCGTTGCCCGCAATGCGGTGGCGAATCGGTATGGAGCACCGAGAACAAGTGGCGCCCGTTCTGTTCGGAACGCTGCAAGATGATCGACCTCGGCTGCTGGGCGGATGAATCCTATCGGGTGCCGGTGCAGGAAGTGCCCGGTTTGCCAGAAGACGATACTTCGTCGCCGGGCTGAATTGCCTAGCGCCAGCACCGCATCAGCGCCAATCCGTGCGCACCATGCGACCATGCCTCACTCATCATCTCCGGCTTCATCCCACCCAGTGCAAACACCGGTAGCGGGCTGAGATCGATCGTCTGTTCGAACGCCTGCCAGCCGAGGCTGGGGGCATCCGGGTGGGTCGGCGTCGGTAGCACAGGGCCGAGCAGGGTGTAATCGAGTTCCAGCGAAGCAGCGTGCTGCAATTCCTGTGCGCTGTGGCACGAAGCGCCGACCCAGGTGAAGTCCGGGCGCTCGGTGCAACGCGCGAGGCTGCGTGAAGAGAGGTGGATGCCATCGGCGCCAATGCTGCGGGCGAGGTTGGCATCGTCGTTAACTATCGTGATGGCACGGTTTGCTTTGGCTATTGCGGCAACCTCGCGGGCGAAAACGGCGCGCTCGCTTGCCGGCAACGCCTTATCGCGAATCTGGATGAAGCGCAGGCCATTGGCCAGCGCCGCTTTCAGCCGGCTCAGTTCCTGCGCGCAGCCATTCTCTTCGGCATTGGTCAGCGCGCACAGCGTTGGTAGCGCCAGGCCTTTCAGGATGGGGCCGTTGGCCGGCAGCACCGGTTCCACGGTGGCGGGTTCGCCCGCCTTCAGCCAGGCAATCGCGTCATGCTCGTGTGGATGGATGTCGCCTTCCCATGCGGTCACCCTAAAGAAGCGAATGCGCACCGTGGCATGCGGGTAGACGAACTCGCGGGTCAGCCATGGGGTGGCTCGGGTAATGGTGATGCCGAGTTCTTCGTGCAACTCCCGCACCAGCGCGTCGTGGAAAGTTTCGCCGGCCTCGACCTTGCCGCCGGGAAACTCCCACCAGCCGGCGTAGACCTTGCCTTCCGGGCGACGGGCGAGCAGAAATTCTTGCTCGCCGCACATCAGCACGGCGGCAGAAACGAGCGTGATCTTGCTCACTTTTCCTTTTTCGCTGTCGTCGCCCTGGTGGCTTCCGAGCCGGCCCAGTCCTTGGCGAACTGCCAGGCTACGCGGCCGCTGCGCGAGCCCCGCTGCAGCGCCCAGTTGAGTGCATCGCGCTCGGCGCGGGCGATGTCGGCATCGCTGACGCCGAGCGAGCGCAGCCAGTGGGCAACGATGTCCAGATACTCTTCCTGCGAGAAGGGGTAGAACGAAATCCACAGGCCGAAGCGTTCGGAGAGCGAGACCTTTTCTTCGATGGCTTCGCCAGGGTGGATTTCGCCATCGACCGAATGTGCTTCGAGGTTCTCGGAAAAATATTCCGGCATCAGGTGGCGGCGGTTCGAAGTGGCGTAGATCAGCACGTTGTCCGGCGGCGCGGCAATCGAGCCGTCGAGTACCACTTTCAGCGCCTTGTAGGTGGCATCGCCGGCCTCGAAGGAAAGATCGTCGCAGTAGATGATGAAACGTTCCGGCCGGCCGTCGATCAGGTCGATGATATCCGGCAGGTCGACAAGATCGGCCTTGTCCACTTCGATCAGGCGCAAGCCCTTCTTCGCATATTCGTTGATCAGCGCCTTGATCATCGACGACTTGCCCGATCCGCGCGTGCCGGTGAGCAGCACGTTGTTCGCCGGCTGCCCGGCCACGAACTGGCGCGTGTTGGCGTCGACGCGAGCCTTCTGGTCGTCGATGTCCTGCAGGTCCTTCAGGCGGATCGGGTGCGGCTTGCTTACCGCCTGCAGCCAGCCGCGGCCATTGGCGCCCTTGCGCCAGCGGAAGGCAACGGCGGCTTTCCAGTCCGGGGCAATCGGTGCGGGTGGCAGCACGCCTTCAAGGCGGTCGAGGAACTGTTCGGCACGAACAAGAAAACGGTTTAGGTCGGTCATGGGGGAGAACGATAAAATGCGGGCTTCAGGAACTCTGCACTCTAGCGAATCACATGCACAAACGCCAATGGGCCCTGCTGCTCACCCCGCTTTTTCTCCTGCTGTCTGCCTGCGCGGGTCTGCGCGAACCCGGTACCGGGGCGCCCACGGCCGGGTGTCCGGCCTGTGCGCCGTGCGCAAAATGCCCCGGCGTCGAGCCTGCGCCGCCAGCGGCCAAGCCACTGCAACCGGCGCGCTGGGAAGATGTGCAGGGTTGGGCAGATGACAATCTGGTGGCGGCGTGGCCGGCCTTCCAGCAGAGCTGCCGCGGCCTTGCCGGCAAGCCGCAGTGGCCGCTCTGGCGACCTGCCTGTGACGCAGCAAAGACGGTGGATGCCACCGACAACAAGGCGCTGCGCCGTTTCTTCGAAAGCCAGTTCCAGCCGTTCGTCGCGGTCAATCCGGACGGCAATCGCGAAGGCCTGGTCACCGGCTATTACGAACCGCTGCTCACCGGCGCGCGCAGCCGCAGCGAGAACAGCCGATTTCCGCTGCACGGCGTGCCGAAGGATCTGCTCACCATCGAACTCGGCGACGTCATCCCCGAGCTGAAGGGCAAGCGCGTGCGCGGCCGGCTGGTCGGCAACAAGGTGGTGCCGTACTACTCGCGGGCCGAGATCGTTGAGCGCGAACGAGGGGCGTCGGCGCCACCCGTTCTGCTCTGGGTCGATGATCCGATCGAGCTCTTCTTCCTGCAGATCCAGGGTTCCGGCCGCGTGCGCCTGCCTTCGGGCGATATGCTGCGTGTGGGTTACGCCGACCAGAACGGGCACCCCTACCAGTCGATCGGCCGCGTACTCATCGAGCGTGGCGACCTGAAGAATGGCGAGGCCTCGATGCAGGGCATTCAGGCCTGGGCACGGGCCAACCCGAAGAAGCTTGACGAGCTGCTGAACGCCAACCCCAGCTACGTCTTCTTCCGCGAACTGCCGTCGAAGCTGGGGCCGGACGAAGGGCCGCTCGGCGCCCTCGGCGTGCCGCTGGTGGCCGAACGCACCATCGCCATCGACCCGCGCAGCATTCCGCTCGGTGCGCCGGTCTTCCTGTCGACGACCCTGCCCAACAGCAATGAACCGCTGCGCCGGCTGGTCATGGCGCAGGACACCGGCGGTGCGATCAAGGGCGTGGTGCGTGCCGATTTCTTCTGGGGTTTCGGCGCCGGCGCCGGCGCCCAGGCCGGGCGGATGAAGCAGGGTGGCCAGATGTGGGTGCTGCTGCCGCCGGGTGCGGCACCGAAATGAGGCGATGATCTGAAGTTGGTGCATGGCGCACCGTGTTGGTGCTGTAGCGTGCGTAATTGCACGGCTATGGTGCGGTTCGTGCTGAGTGCTTTTCCCAGGTCGTTGAATTTAAACAAATAGAGTTCTGGCAGGTTTATTGCTAAATGGCTCCGACTGATTTTTTCGGAGGAGCCATGGAAGCGCTCAAATCTGCCAACGACGTTCTGTTCATTCTGCTCGGCGCGATCATGGTCCTGGCCATGCATGCCGGCTTCGCTTTCCTTGAAGTGGGCACGGTGCGCAAGAAAAACCAGGTCAACGCCCTGGTCAAGATACTCACCGACTTTTCCGTATCGACCATTGCCTACTTCTTCATCGGCTACGGCATCGCCTACGGCACCAACTTCTTCGCCGGCGCCGAGACGCTGGTAGAGAAGAATGGTTTCGAGCTGACCAAGTTCTTCTTCCTGCTCACCTTTGCCGCGGCCATCCCTGCCATCGTTTCCGGCGGCATCGCCGAGCGGGCCAAATTCAACCCGCAGCTGGCCGCCACTTTCCTGATCGTCGGCTTCGTCTATCCGTTCTTCGAGGGCATCGCGTGGAACCAAGCCTACGGCATCCAGGCCTGGCTCAAGGCCAGCTTTGGCGAAGAGTTCCATGACTTCGCCGGTTCCGTTGTGGTGCATGCCATGGGTGGCTGGATCGCCCTGCCGGCGGTGCTGTTGCTCGGCGCGCGCCATGGCCGCTACCGCAAGGGCGGCGAAGTGTCGGCGCACCCGCCGTCATCGATTCCCTTCCTCGCCCTCGGTGCGTGGATCCTCACCGTCGGCTGGTTCGGCTTCAACGTCATGAGCGCGCAGACGCTGGACAAGATCTCCGGCCTCGTTGCGCTGAACTCGCTGATGGCCATGGTCGGCGGCACGCTGGTGGCACTGGTGCTCGGCAAGAACGACCCGGGCTTCGTGCATAACGGCCCGCTCGCCGGCCTGGTCGCCGTCTGCGCCGGCTCCGACCTGATGCACCCGATGGGCGCGCTGGTCGTTGGCGCAGTCGCCGGTGGC
>JAUPVD010000404.1 GCA_030917225.1 Pseudomonadota bacterium | reverse complement strand
TTGAGCCCAACGCGCTCGTCGTTAACATAGTGTTCGCTTGGGAGCAGGCGGTAGCCGTCACGACCGAGCGCGAAAAGGGAATGGTGGCATCCCACCGGTTCCCGATGTACGTCGCGAAGGAGTCCCGGGCGGAGCCGGAGTTCGTCCTTGGGGTTCTAAGCCGGAACCGCCGAAATTTCCGTCATCCCAGTTCCAGCCCCGCCACGAGCTCATCCAGGTCGATCATCTTGCCGTCGCTCTGGAAGGTGTAATGCCCGTTCAGCAGGATGTGCCGCCAGGCCGCCGGCGATATCTGGGTCAGGAGAGCGTGCGCCTTGGCGTTGCCGCTCGCCTCGTACTTCATCAGCAGCCGCGAGAGGATGGCCGAGTTGTAGAAGATGACCGCGTTGGCGATCAGCCTGGCGCACTGGTTGCTGATCTCAATTTCGATGTCGGTGCGCCCGGTCAATTCCTTCTTGCCGCCGACCTGGGCGATGGTTGAGCGTAGCTGGTGATAGGACTCGATGCGGTTCTGTGAGCGGTGAACGTTGCGCTCCAGTTGCGGATCGCGCAGGTAGCGCAGCGTGTAGATGCTGCGGATGAGCTTGTCGAACTCGAACACCGCGCGCCGCGTCGGGTTCGGCGCGGTGTAGGTGCATAGCTTGCGGATCAGCGTGCCCTGCGTCATCTCCTTCAGTCCGAGCGTGGCGACGATCTGGTCGAGGTTCGGCTTCTCGCTGACTATGAGATCGCGGTCGATTCTCCCGGCCGGCCGGATCAGGCACTGATCGTACAGCGCCGGATCGTCGGCACTGTAGAGCTCCTTCAACTGATCGCCAAGGTCGGTGAAGCGCGGCTCGAAACGCAGGCCGAACCAGTGCAGGATAGCGAAGTTGGCCTTGTTGACGCTGTGCATGTCGCCGGTGATCGCGGTCGGCACGATGTCCGACGTGTTGCGATACCAGATGTCGAACACGTGATGGGCCTCGTAATCGTGCGCGCCGATCAGGTAGCCGTTGAGCGGCACGTGGTTGCACAGCAGCGTGTAGGCGACCACGCCCTTGCCGCGCCCAAAGTATTTGCGCGAGTGGCGCGCTTTCACGGTCGGCCGCTCGACGCCGAATTTCTGACCATCGACGGCACCGTACAGTGCATCGAGGTCGAACGAGTAGTACGGGAAGATCGGCAGCGCGGCGATGGCGTTGCTGATGCAGTCGTTGGCCGCGTGCAGCGTTGCGTGGCGCAGGTACTGTTGGTAGGCGCTCTCCAGCACGTGGTACGGGATGTCGCTGGTGCGTGCCATGACCTGGTTGCCGTGGTTCATCGCCTGCGCGATGATGACCGCCATCAGGCTGTCGGCGTCGGCGACCTTCTTCGCATAGCGCGGCTGCAAAGGCGTCAGCGCCGACAGGAACTGGCACTGGCCGTTGACGAAGCGGAACACGTCGGCCACGTCGCAGAACGGCAGTTGCTCGTAGAACGCCTTCTCGCGCGCCTTCTGGTTCTCGCCCTTGGGCTTGCGCCATGTCAGCTTCTGCGTGTCCTTGTCGTATTCTAGGTGCGTCAGCTTGCCCTGCTTCAGCTCGCGGTTGAAGGCCAGCCACTGAGCGCGCAGCTCGGTCGCGAGCGCATCGAGCTGGGCATCGAGTGGCTGCCGCAGGAACGGGATGTCGATCTGCGCCAGCACGGCGGCCTTCTCATCCAGCGAAACCAGCTCGTCGGAAAAATGCCGGTGCTGCAAGCTGTCGTCGAGGTAGAGTTCACCCGACTGGAAGCGCTTCCTGACCTGGCGGTACAGCCAGAACTCGTAGCGGTCGGCATGCAGGCCCGTCGGCTTGCCATCGGCATCGAAGGTCAGCAGGTACGGTCGCAAGCGTTTCGGCAGCGTGGCCGCTGGACATTCGGCGAGCGGCCGTTGCGATAGGCGCTGCTGTTTGGCGAACACGTCCTTGGCCCAGGCCAGCGCCACGAGCCACGGGCTGCCCGGATCAGTGCCAGCGAGGTCGAGCGCGACATACAGCGGCCGAAGATGGCGGCGGATGCGCTCAGCCAGGCCGTCCACCGCCTGCCAGTGCAAAGCCAGCTTGCTCACCGGCTTCACGCTCATGCGCTGCGCGGTGGTTTGCAGCGTATCGCGGGGCATGATTTTGTAGGCGCGCTGGCGCACATCGCCGAACGGCGTGGGATCGGGCACGCTGTCGTCGATGTAAAGCGACAGCAGGCGGCCGACCTGCGGTGTGTCTTGCTGACGGCGCACCTGCTCGGCGACAAAGGATTGCTTTGCGCCCGCACTGCTTTCGTCCTCCAACTGCTTCATGTGGTAGGCCATCGCATCGACCAGGTTGTCGGAAAGCTGCCGGTAGCGCACCCAGGCATAGCAAAGCAGGTAGAGGTAGGTCTGATCGGCCTTCAGGTTGCGTAGATCGTGGACGGTGTAGAAGTTCGCCAGGCTGGCGTAGTACAGCAGATTCTGCTGCGAGACGCCGAGCTTGGGCAGCAGCGCCTTGGCGATCCGGTGCAGCGGCTCCAGCGTGGCGCGCTTTTCGCGTTCGCGGGCCATCTGACGCCAGCCAAAGTCCTTGGCGTCCTGCTTGAGCGCCGCCAATTGCGACAGGGTGTCGTCACGCACTAGAAGCCGACCCAGCGCGGCCTTGGCCGATTCGTCCAACACTTCCGACAGCAGGCCAGCCAGCCGCCGACGCTCGGCGGACAGGGCTTCGCTCACCAGCTCTTGCAGGGTGGTATAGCCGGGCCGGATGATCTTGTGCTCGTTTAGCCAGACGATCAGCTCGGCGGCGATGAACCCCGGCATCACGTCGCGCCGCACGGTCTGCGCGGCCTGCTGCGCGAGCTGCGCCAGGAACTCGGCCGCCCACGGCCGGTAGCCGAACAGATCGGCAATCCACTCGCGCTGGGTGTAGTGCTCGTGCTTGGAGATTGGCTTGTGCTCGAAGGACTCGCCGTGGAAGTAGCGGCTCAGCACGAAGGCGCAATCGTGCTCGACCTCACTCCAGTCGAAGCGGAAGAAGGCATGCTTGGCCTTGAAGTAACCGATCTGCAAGATGCAATAGACCTGTGCATGGAGACCAGGCCGGCTGCTGGCGAGCGCCAGTTCGGTTTCAGTCAACGCCAAGTATTCCAGCCGCTGGGCGTCGTCGAAGTCCGGCAGGCCGTACAGGGCTTCCTGCTCGGCGTCCGACAGGACGGTCAATCGTTCGCTCTTGGTCGTCATCGCGATGACGCTCCACGAGAGCCCGTCCAACCAACCCGTGCCAGGGTCTCGATCAGCGTGGTTCGCTTGACGCCGAAGTTGCGGCACACCGCCGCCTTGGACATGCCGCCATCGAGCGCAGCGACGATGGCCTCCAGCTTCTCGCCGGTGATCGCCTGCGGCCGGCCGCCGATCCGGCCGCGTTTGCGGGCGGCAGCCAGACCGGCGACGACACGTTCCTGGATCAAGGCGCGTTCGTACTGCGCGAGCGCGCCGAACACCTGGAACAGAAACTCGCCCGAGGGCGTCGTGGTATCCAGGTTCTCCGTCAGCGAGCGGAACGCCACCTGCTTTTCCTTGAGCGAGGTCACGATGGCGAGCAAGTGCGACAACGAACGGCCGAGCCGGTCGAGCTTCCACACGACCAACACGTCGCCAGGGCGAACGAATTCGAGCGCCCGCGCCAGGCCCGCGCGGTCGTCCTTCGCGCCGGAAGCATGATCCTCGAACAGATGCCGCGCATCGACGCCGGCGGCGAGCAGCGCATCGCGCTGCAAGTTCGTGCTCTGGCGGTCGGAGTCCGACGACACGCGCATGTAACCTACCAACATAGGCGGAAAACCATCAAGACGAGGTTTCCGTATGGTAGCGTCTGGCGACAGAGTTTTCCGCACAATTTTGCGGCCACTCGGAGGTTGGTGCAGAGGACCGTTGAAGGCCTGTCGAAAAACAAATGTTTTCCGACAGGTCTTGGCATAGCGCAGGCCCGCCTTGCAGTGTTCTGTGAGTAGCGCTTAGTAAAGACGACGTATATACTTTGTTAGTATTAAGTGGCAGGAGGCCCCGATCATGTCAAAACAAGCCGTTTTCACGATGAAGCTGGAGCCCGAGTTGCGCGCCGAGTTCATGGCCGAAGCCGAAGCGGCCCATCGCCCGGCGTCGCAAGTGCTGCGCGAGCTGATGCGCGAGTTCGTTCAGCGCCAGCGCGAGTCGCGCGAGTACGACGAGTTCCTGCGCCGCAAGGTCGAAGCCGGCCGGGCTTCGATGCGCGCTGGATTGGGGCGGTCGAACGATGTAGTTGAGGCCGATTTCGCCGCACGGCGTGCCAGTGTGGCGTGCCAGGCGTGAGGGTTGTTTGGACGACCGAAGCGCAGCAAGACCGTGCCGATGTGTGGGACTACATCGCAGCCGACAATCCGCGCGCGGCGGCCCGGATGGATGAGATTTTCAGCGACGCGGCCGCCCGGTTGATCCAGCACCCCAAGCTGGGCAAGCCGGGAAAGATTCCCGGGACCCGCGAGTTGATCCCGCACGAAAGCTATCGCCTGGTGTATCAGATCGACGGCGAAACGGTGTGGATACT
>JAUPVD010000403.1 GCA_030917225.1 Pseudomonadota bacterium | reverse complement strand
CAGTCGCCGGTATAGCCGCCCAGCCGGCGATGGAACTTGCGCGTCAGATAAGCGGTGGCGGCGGCGGCCAGCAGCACGCCGGTGATGACCGACAGCGGTGGCAGCAGTACCAGCGCGATGAGGCCAAAGAAACCGGCCACGGCCAGTTCGCCGAGCGAGATGCGCGTGGCCAGTGGTTTGGCCTTGCCTTCGTCGCGGGCGTAGTCGAGGAAGTGCATCACCGAGGTGGCGCACAGCCGCGACAGCGCATGGCCGGCAATCAGTGCCGGCGCGATCAGCAGCATGTCGAGTTCGACCAAGGCCATGAACTTGGCAAGCAGCAGCAGGACCAGTGCGATGGCGCCGTAACTGCCGATGCGTGAGTCCTTCATGATTTCCAGCGTTCGTTCGCGCGTCCAGCCGCCGCCGAAACCGTCGACCATGTCGGCCCAGCCGTCTTCGTGGAAGGCGCCGGTGACGAGAATGGTGGCGGCCATCGCCAGCAGCACGGCCAGCGTCTTCGGAAAGAAGAAGGAAGTGAGCGCGAAGACCAGCGCGCCGATCAATCCGACGATCAGGCCGACCAGCGTGAAATAGCGCGCCGAATGGTTGAGCGCCTCCGCCGAATGCCCGACCCAGCCGGGTACCGGCAGCCGCGTGAAGAAGCGCACGGCGCCGAAGAAGTATTCCAGCTCGCGGATAAGGAGATTTTTAACCACGGCGTGCACAGCGAACACGGCGAAGGCAAGAACCTTCAGGTAGCGCGCTTTTTGATTTTTTGTCGCCGTGCCCGCCGTGTGCGCCGTGGTTCATTTTTCGGTCCGTTCCGAAACCCCGGCCGATTCAAAACTGGCCATCTCGTTGAGGAAGGCTGCCGCAGCCTTGACCAGCGGCCAGGCCAGCGCCGCGCCGGTGCCTTCGCCGAGGCGCAGGCCAAGGTCGATCAGCGGCTCGGCGTCGAGCGCTTTCAACTGCGCCTGATGGCCCGGTTCGGCCGAGCGGTGGCAGAACACGGCGTAGGGCAGGATATACGGTTCGATGCGCGCGGCAACAAGGAAAGCCGAGCCGACGATGAAGCCGTCGATCAGCAGCACCATGCCGGCTTCTGCCGCACCGAGCATGGCGCCGGCCATCATGGCGATCTCGAAACCGCCGAACTCGGCCAGCACCGTTTGCGCATGTTCGCTGCTGCCCTTGGCGTCTGCCGGCAGGCCGGCGCGTTCGGCAGCCTGCTTGAGCAGTGCGCGTTTGCGCGTCAGGCCGGGGTCGTCGAGGCCGGTGCCGCGGCCGATGCATTCATCGAGCGGGGTGCCGGTCAGGTAGTGGGTGATCAGCGAAGCGGCGGCGGTGTTGCCGATGCCCATTTCGCCAAAGCCGAGCACCTTGCAGCCGCTGGCCGCCAGTTCGCGCGCCAGCGCCGCGCCGCGGGCAATTGCCGTGTCGCGTTCGGCCGGCGTCATCGCCGCTTCCTCGATGTAGTTGCGGGTGCCCGGCGCCACCTTGGCGTCGATCAGTCCGTCGCGCTCCCCGAAGTCGCGGGCAACGCCGGCGTCGACCACCTTCAGCCCGAGGCCGTTGGCGCGGGCGAAGACGTTGATGGCAGCACCGCCGGTGAGGAAGTTTTCCACCATCTGCCAGGTCACGTCCTGCGGGAAGGCCGAAACGCCAGCCCTGGCCGCGCCGTGGTCGCCGGCAAAGACGGCGATGTGCGGCGCATCGAGCGCCGGCGTCAGTGTCTGCTGGATCAGGCCGACCTGCAGCGCGAGGCGCTCCAGTTGGCCGAGTGCGCCCTGCGGCTTGGTCTTCAAATCGATCTTGTGCTGCAGGGCGGCGGTCAGCCCGGTATCGGGGCGGGCAATTTGAAAACTCATGGAAGGTCTGCCTGAAAAGGAAGGACGAATTATACCGGCGCCCCACCTGTGCTATTTTTGACCCATGAGAGAACTTGTCATCGGTGGCGCCCGTTCGGGCAAGAGTGCGCTGGCGGAAAAACATGCGCGGGGCAGTGGCTTGCGTGTCGTCTATGTGGCGACTGCCGAAATCCGGGATGCCGAAATGGAGCGCCGCATCGCCCATCATCGGGCTCGCCGCCCGGCCGACTGGGGGCTGGTTGAAGCTCCCTTGCAGCTGGCGGCCGCGCTGCAGGCGAACGCCGCCAAGGACACATGCCTCGTTGTTGACTGCCTGACGTTGTGGCTCTCGAACCTGCTCTTCGCCGGTGAGGCAGCGCGCCAGGCCGAGGCTAATGAAGCGATCAACTGCTCGTTGCTGGCGGCGGAAACCGATGCGCTGATCGCCACCCTGCCGCAACTGCCCGGCTGGATCACCCTCGTTTCCAACGAAGTCGGCTGGGGCATCGTGCCCATGCATCCGATCTCGCGCTGTTTCTCCGACGAGCAGGGGCGCCTCAACCAGCGTGTCGCTGCCGCGTGCGACCGGGTGACGCTGGTCGCCGCCGGGCTGCCGCTGGTGCTCAAGTAAGGGTAAGCTGCGCAAATACCCAATGGAGGGAGGGGCTATGCATCATCTGCTCGACGTGCTTGCTTCCGGCGTGCATGACACCAAGAACCAGCTCTTCTTTGCCGAGTCGCAGATTGCCGAGGCCGAGGCCAGGCATGGCATCGATCTCTCGGAAGCCCGCTACGCCATCGAATCTGCCTCCGGCCGTCTTTCGCGCACCCTCGCCGCTTACCACCTGCTGCGCCAGGATGCGGCGCTGGCTGTCGTGCCGGTGGTTGTGGACGATCTCTGCAGCGAGGTTGCCCTCGACCAGAGGAAGCATCTGGCCCACACCGGTATCGAACTGGAAGTGAATTGCTCGGTGCGCGACGAGTGGCCGCTGGACCGCGATCTGATGACTGACGTGCTCAACAATGCCGTGCAGAATGCCGGCCGCCATGCCCGTAAGAAAGTGCGGCTGAGCGCCTGGAGTGATGGCACTACCCTTTATTTCCGTGTCGAGGATGACGGTGAAGGCTATGCCGACCCCGAAGGTGGGCGCAGCACCGGGCTGATCGTTGCCGAGCGCATTGCCTCGTTGCACGAACGGAAGAAGCGCAAGGGCAGCATGCATCTGTCCAACGGTGGTGAATTGGGCGGCGCCATCTTCGAACTCTGCCTGCCCTGAAGAACGCTCAATGACCGCCGTCGACTACCGCCAGAAAAGATTCCTCGTCATCGACGATCAGCCGATGGCGCGTGAGAGCCTGCGCGCCATCGCCCAGACCGCAGGTGCGTTCTCCGTAGAGTTCGCGCCGGGCTATCAGGACGCCATCTTCAAGATCCGCAACAACGTGCCCGACATCATCCTGTGCGATTACATGCTCGGTGATGGGCGCTCGGGCCAACAGCTGCTTGAAGAGCTTCGCCGCTTCAATCTGCTGCCGGATGAAACCATTTTCATGATGGTCACCGGCGAGCAATCCTACGAGCAGGTCGTCGCTGCCGTCGAACTGGTGCCGGACGACTACATCATCAAGCCGTTCTCGCCGGACAAGTTGATCATGCGGCTGGAACGCATCGCGGCGAAGAAGCAGTTCTTCGCCGCTTTCTATCGCGAGAAGCGCAAGCAGGAATACGCCAAGGCGCTGGCCATTCTGGCCGCCACCAAGGACAGCGACGCCGGCCGCAACTATCGTTTCGAGTCACTGCGTCAGGAGGCTGAAGTGCACCTTGCCGCCGGCGATGCCGAGAAAGCCGAGGCGGCCTACCGTGGCATCCTCGAACGCTACGAGTTCCCCTGGGCGCGGGCTGGTGTCGCCAAATCCCTGCACCGCCAGAACCGCCTGACCGAAGCACGCGAAGAAATCGAGAAGGTGGTGGCCGGTACACCGCACTACTTCGATGCCGCCGACCTCAAGGCCAATATCTGCATGGCGCAGGGCGAGCATGAAGAAGCGCAGAAGGTGCTCGACGAAGTGGCAAAAAAAACGCCGCGCAACTACCTGCGCAAGCGCCTGCTGGCCGAAGCCGCCGAGCTCAATGGCGATACCGAGACGGCACGTGCGGCAATGGCCGATGTGGTTGCCAATGACACCGTCGCCGGCGCGGTAACCACCGAAGACCAGCTGACACTGGCCCGCACGCATGTCGGTGCCAGCGACCTGATTTCTGCGGAAAAAGTGCTGCTGTTGATGCGCGAGTCGGAAGTGATGAACCTTGATCTGGCCCAGCAGGCCAGCTTTTCCGCCCTGCTTGCTGTGGCTTCGCCGGGCAAGGGGAAACCCAAGTTCACCGGTTTGCGCCCTGCCCTGATGGCGTCGCCGCTACCCACTGCGTCACGGGTGGACGTGCTGCGCGCGGCGCTGTCCGTGGATGATCGCGAACTTGCCGATACTCAGGCGCGGCAGATCATGTCCGGTGAGGATGCCAAGAAAGTCTTCGGCGCCGTGCGCAAGTTGTATGCCCTGCAGGGCCGCGAACCTGACTTCCGCGAAATCCAGCGGCAGGTGGCAATGCAACGGATTCATCACGATGAAACACCGGCGGGTGGCGAATAGTAAGATGGCGCCTGCTTATTTATGACCCACCTATTGGAGAAAACACATGCGGGGCTTGTTTGAATATCGGCTGGAAGGTAGCGGCGATGCACATGCGCTGGATATCAAGGTGGATTCGGCCAATGCCAAGGCTTTGGCTCGGCTGGATCGCTATATCAACTGGGGAGAAGTGCTGAAGCTGACGGAAAACGACCCGGAAGCCACGCATGCTGCTGAACGCTTGCACACGATATTGCAGCATATGGGCCGCTAGGGTAATCCTGCACAGGCAGCAGAATGCGATTTCACCAGGAGCAATGATTGATGAGCAAGGCCCTGCGGCTTTCGGAAAAATGGTTCCGTTTCGGTTTGTGGATCGTGGCCTTTGTTTTTGCCAGTTTCCTGATCGGCCTTGGCGGAACCGTGGTGCGCAATCTGCCCAAGGTCGAGCATCACCTGATGCTCGAGGATTTCATCGACAAGCCGCAAGCCGAAAAGGTGCGTACCGAGATTCGCCAGACCGAGGAAACGCGGCGCGTGGCGCAGGAGTCGCTGGATCAGGCGCAGCTCAAGCACAATGCGGCACGCGCCAATTCGGCGACGGCACGAGAGACCTTCAACGGCTGGCTGGCAACGCGCAGTGTTACCCAGCGCTCGGAACAGGACCCGGAGCTGATCGCCCGCACGCGGGCACTGGAGGAGTTGAAGGCGGCCGAGCGCAAGGCGCTCTCCGAGGTCGAGCGGCAGCAACAGGTGGCGCTCGATGCGCGTCAGTCCGCAGCGCGGGCCCAGCGCGAACTATCCGAACTGCAGCGCGCCGCCGGCGATGTCTATGCCGCCGCCCAGCGCAGCCAGGAGCTGCGCGTCTTCCTCTATCGACTGGCGCTGACCCTGCCGCTGCTCGGCGTTGCCGGCTGGCTGTTCGCAAAGAAGCGGCAGAGCACCTGGTGGCCGTTCGTCTGGGGCTTCATCTACTTTGCCCTGTTTGCCTTCTTCGTTGAACTGGTGCCTTACCTGCCCAGTTACGGGGGCTACGTTCGCTACATCGTCGGCATCGTCATCACCGCACTGGTCGGCCGCTATGCCATTCTGGCGCTGAACCGCTACCTCGAAAAGCAGAAGCTGGCCGAGGCGTTGCCCGATGTTGAACGGCGCAAGGAACTCTCTTACGACACTGCGCTTGCCCGCCTGGCGAAGAAGGTTTGCCCGGGCTGCGAACGTGCCGTCGACCTGACCAATGTCAGCATCGATTTCTGCCCGCACTGCGGCATCTGCCTCTACGATCAGTGCGGCCAGTGCCAGGCGCGCAAGAGTGCGTTCGCACGCTTCTGCCACGCCTGCGGTGCGGCAGCGGCGGAAGGCAAGGCCTGAGGGCGCCAGGGTACGATTAAGGCAGCAGTCCTTCTAGCTTCTCCCACCTGAACGCCTGATCCACTGCATCGGCCAGGCGGTCGATGTCGGCTTCACGCCGCGTGGCAGCATCGAAGTGGGTGTCGGCAATGTCGGCACCGGCCCACTGCAGCAGCGCGGCCAGTGCTTCCGGGGCGTCGAACAGGCCGTGGCAGTAGGTGGCGAGAATAGCGCCGTCGGCCGAAATTGCGCCGTCACCGGCGCCGTCGAGAGACGCTGCCGGCGTGGCTAGCGCCAGGCCCGATGTGACCCCCATGTGAATCTCGTAGCCCTTCACCGCCGGCTGGCCCGGCAGGTTCAGGGTGCCAGTCACATTCTTCAACTGCTTTTCCGCTTCCAGCATCGTCTCGCAATCGAGCAGGCCAAGACCTTCGCTGCTGCCGGGCTTGCCTTCCAGCCCGAGCGGGTCGTGCAGCGTCTTGCCCAGCATCTGGAAACCACCGCAGATGCCGATCAACTTGCCGCCGTAGCGCAGGTGCTTGTGGATCGCCGGCTCCCAGCCGTTGGCACGCAACCAGGCAAGGTCGGCCTGCACGGCCTTCGAGCCGGGCAGCACGATCAGGTCGGCAGGGGGAGGCGGCTCGTTCGGGCCGATGAAGCGGAAATCGACTTCGGGGTGGAAGCGCAGCGGGTCGAGGTCGTTGTGGTTGGAGATGCGCGGAAAGGCTGGGGCGATCACCTTCAGCTTCGTCGCACCCTTCTTCTCGGCGCCGCGCGGCAGCGCATCCTCGGCATCCAGATACAGGCCGTGCAGGTAGGGCAGTACGCCGATCACCGGTTTGCCGGTGCGCTCTTCCAGCCAGGTCAGCCCCGATTCGAGCAGCGTGATGTCGCCGCGAAAACGGTTGATGACGAAGCCCTTCACCCGTGCCTGTTCCGACGGCGAGAGCAGGTCCAGCGTGCCGACCAGATGTGCAAAGACACCACCGCGGTCGATGTCGGCGATCAGGATCACCGGGCAGTCGACGGCCTCGGCAAAGCCCATGTTGGCGATGTCGCGGTCGCGCAGGTTGATCTCGGCCGGGCTGCCGGCCCCCTCGACGACCACGCATTCGTATTGCGCGCAAAGTCGCTCGTAGGATTCGAGCACTGCCTTCATCGCCCGTGGCTTGTACTCGTGATAGGCCACCGCGTCGAAATCCTGCAGCGCCTTGCCGTGGATGATGACCTGTGCCCGCTTGTCGGTGTTCGGCTTCAACAACACCGGGTTGAAGTCGGTGTGCGGTTCGAGGCCGGCCGCCAGCGCCTGCAGCGCCTGCGCCCGGCCGATCTCGCCGCCGTCGACGGTGACCGCCGAGTTGAGCGCCATGTTCTGCGGCTTGAACGGTGCCACGCGGATACCGCGTCGCTTGAGAATGCGACACAGCGCGGCGACCAGCGTGCTCTTGCCGGCGTCGGAGGTGCAGCCTTGAACCATCAGGGTAGGGGTGGCGGGCATGGAATGGGTGCGATGAGGTGCAATGCGAAGGGAGCATTTTCGCACGTCCGCCCGTTGGCGCCCGACCCTGTTCTGACTGCGACCCCGCGCGCGCGGTAAAATCCGCACTCGCCCAATTCCGGTTGTCCCGCCTTGTCGCTTCCCACCCCCATCCTGCTGCCCCTTTTCGCCATGGCCGGCGCCACGCTGGATCGCCTGCTCGGCGAGCCGAAGCGCTGGCATCCGCTGGT
>JAUPVD010000402.1 GCA_030917225.1 Pseudomonadota bacterium | reverse complement strand
GTACGCTCGAAATCGCCGACCATGCGCCGGAACTCGTCCGAAGAACGCTCGACGGTTTCGCGGGTGGCGACGATGTCGTGGTTGATGGCTTCGTTCTCGCTTTGCGTATCGCGAACCAGCGCGATCATGCCGCCGATGTTGTCGCCGATTTCTTGCGTCGCGACATGGACCCGCTCAGCCAGCTTGCGCACCTCGTCGGCAACGACGGCGAAGCCACGCCCCTGCTCACCGGCACGTGCCGCCTCGATGGCTGCGTTGAGTGCCAGCAGGTTGGTCTGGCCGGCGATTTCCTTGATCACACCGGCGATCGAGGAAACCTGATCGGCCCGCTGCGCCAGTTCGCGAATACGTTGCGAGGCATTGCCCACCGAAGTGGCAATCTTGTTGATCTCACTGGTCGCCGTCAGCACCTGCTGCTCGCCCTGCTCGGCCTCCCTGGCGGCGGCTTCGGAAGCACGCTCGGTGTCGTTGGCGGTATCTGAAATGTGATTGATACTGACCGTCATTTCCTCGATGGCCGCAGCCATTGACGATGTCGCGTCGGCCTGGTGCTGCGAGGCCTGCGCCACTTCCTTGGCGGCCGTATTGATGCGCTCGGCATCCTTGATCAGCTTGTTCGACCCGGTATGAATCTCCGTCACCATGCTGCGCAGGGACACCAGCATTTCGCCAAACGAGGCCAGCATGCTGCCCTTCGGCGCCTGCTTCACATCCACGGTCAGATCGCCGGCGGCCGCGCGCGCCATGAGGTCGATGGCTTCACCCGGCTCGCCGCCCACCTGCTTGAGCACACTGCCGGCAACCGAGAAACCGATGCCGCCAATGACCACCAGCAGCACCAGCGCAATGACCACATCGCGCGTCATCCGCTTGTTGAATTCGGCATCGAGGTCATCCATGTACAGCCCCGTGCCAACGACCCAGCTCCACGGTTCGAAGGCCATGACGTACTGCAGCTTGGGCATCGGTTCCTTGCCGCCGGGACGCGGGAAGGCGGTATCGACAAAGGCGCCGCGCGGGCTGGCCTGAACGGCGGCCATGATGTCCTTGAGGGTGAATCGCCCCAGACCGTCCTTGATCTTTTCCAGCATGTCCTGGCCGATCAGCTCGCGCTTGACGTGCATGACGCCAATGCCCTTGTTCGTCCAGATGTAGACGTATTCGGTCTTGCCGTCGGCGCCACCATATTTTGCCGCACCGACCGCTTCGGCCGCCTGCTTCTGGGCTTCTTCTCGGGAAAGCTTGCCGGAGGTTTCGAGGCCGTGGTAATAAACGAGCAGGTTGTGACCGCCCTCGACCTGCGACTTGATGACTTCCTTGCGTCCGTCGGTCAGGTCACGCTTGGTGGCCGTAATGGAAAACACGCTGATGACGGCCATGCCGATCAGCGCCGCCAGCACGATCAGGATGATTTTTGCGCGCAGGGAAAGATGGCCCATGGTGTCTCGCTCCTCTTATGGGCCGAGTATCGTTCGCCAACGAGTTGGCCAACAATCCGGTTTTGTTGAACTTGTAGCGACAAGCCTACCCTTATAAACGGCTGGAAAGAAGCCAGTCCACACGAAAACATGTCAACAAAACTACCAACGCATTCAATCGATATCAGCGAAGACGCCGGCACCCGCTACCTCCACTTCGGTTCGGAATGGGTGCAAGGGGCCATGCGCATCCGCCGACCGTGGGCGCTGGAACTTGCCTACACGCAGGAGATGATGGCCGGCCTGCTGCTGCGCGACGCACCATGGCCGCGCTCGGCGCTGCTCATCGGCCTCGGCGCCGGATCGCTGGCCAAGTTCATCTGGCGCTATTTGCCGCAGACGAAGATCACGGTGGTAGAGATCCACCCACAGATACCGTTCGCCGCCCGCCAGTTTTTCAAGCTGCCGGAAGAGGACGAGCGGCTGCGCATCGTTATCGGTGACGGTGCCAAGTTAGTGGCCACGAAGAAGCAGCGCTACGACCTGATCCTGGTTGACGGCTTCGACCACAAAGCCCGCGCCGGCGCACTCGACACGCTGCCCTTCTATGAGCACTGCCGCGACCGCCTGACGCGCTGCGGCGTTTTCGCCGCCAACCTGTTCGGCCAGTCGCGGGGTTTTCGCGCCAGCGCGGAACGAATCCGTCAGGCCTTCCACGGCCGCCAAATGGTCTTTCCTCTCTGCGACAGTGGCAACGTCATCGCGCTGGCCGTCGCCGGCGACCTCCTTGAGGTACCGCTTGCCCTGCTGCGCGCAAGGGCTTCCACACTGAAACGCAACACCGGCCTCGACCTTCGTCCGAGCATCACGCGCTTACAGATCACCACCCCCCTGCCGAACGGACTACTCCGTTTGTAATAGCGCGCATGGAATATTTTTATCCTACTTGTATAGTCATTCCGTTGGACTACAGTACTTTCACGCCACATCCATTAGCCCCGGTCAGGGGTCAATTCACGAAGCGGGCATAGAACAACAAATCAGCAACGTACCAGCTGCCACTCCCGGCAAGCGGTCCGTGAGGGGAATTACTCAACGTTGATTGGAGATCATCTATGCCTTGTATTGAAAACAGCCTTGATTCCTGCGACCTCGAGTCAGATGAGGTGGCGGCGATCGCCGAACACGAGCAAGTTTCCATCGTCATCGCCGCAGAACTCGGCTGCAAACTGCTGCAATCGCAGGATGGCATCGCCCGTCTGCATGTGATGATGCTGGACGACATTCAACTTGCACTGAACCGTGGCCGGGTCAGCCACGCCAATGAACTTGCGGACACCTACCGGAACTTCCGGAGCACCCACCCCTTGCCGATGCTTTCCCGCTGAGGACTGCCCACGGCCAAGACAAGCGAACACTTCGCCGGAACGGCCAACGTGGAGCAAAAGTCGTTCCTCATGGAATATTTTGATGCGCGTTGAAATGCGGAGAAACCGGG
>JAUPVD010000401.1 GCA_030917225.1 Pseudomonadota bacterium | reverse complement strand
GTGGTTCACGCCCAACCGGTAGCGCTGCGCGTCACCGTAGGAGAACAGCCGTGCCTGCAGCATCTTGTCCGGCGAGAACGAAATGCCGGGCACCACGGCAGCCGGGTTGAAGGCTGATTGCTCGACTTCGGCAAAGAAGTTCTCCGGGTTGCGGTTCAGTTCCATCACACCGACCTCGATCAGCGGGTAGTCCTTGTGCGGCCAGACCTTGGTCAGGTCGAAGGGGTTGTACGGCACCTTTGACGCCTCCTTCTCCGGCATGATCTGCACGCACAGCGTCCACTTCGGGAAATCCTTCTTCTCGATGCTCTCGAACAGGTCACGCTGGTGCGATTCGCGATCCTTGCCGACGATCGCTTCCGCCTCGGCATCGCTCAGGTTCTTGATGCCCTGCTGCGAGCGGAAGTGGAACTTGACCCAGTAGCGTTCGTTGGCCGCATTGATGAAGCTGAAGGTGTGCGAACCGAAGCCGTGCATGTGGCGATAGGTGGCCGGCAGGCCGCGCTCGCTCATGACGATGGTGATCTGATGCAGCGCCTCGGGCAGCGAGGTCCAGAAGTCCCAATTGTTCTGCGCCGAGCGCATGTTGGTGCGCGGGTCACGCTTCACCGCGTGGTTGAGGTCGGGGAACTTGAGAGGGTCGCGCAGGAAGAACACCGGCGTGTTGTTGCCGACCAGATCCCAGTTGCCTTCTTCAGTGTAGAACTTGACGGCAAAGCCGCGGATGTCGCGCTCGGCATCGGCCGCGCCGCGTTCACCGGCAACGGTGGTGAAGCGCGCGAACAGTTCGGTCTTCTTGCCGACCTGGCTGAAGATCTTCGCCCGCGTGTATTTGCTGATGTCGTGCGTCACGGTGAAGGTACCGTAGGCGCCGGAGCCTTTGGCGTGCATGCGCCGCTCCGGGATCACTTCGCGGTCGAAGTGGGCCAGCTTCTCGAGCAGCCAGACATCCTGCATCAATACCGGACCGCGCGGGCCGGCGGTCATCGTGTTCTGGTTGTCGACCACCGGGCAACCGGCGGCGGTGGTGAGTTTTTTCTGGTCCATGATGATTCCTCCTGTAGACGATTAATGGGATTCGGCGAGCAGCGCCAAAGCATTGACCAACGATTCATCGAGCATATATCGAATGGCGTTCATGGCAACCTCGCTTTCTGCCCCGGTAGATATCCCGGTTCATGAAGACAGTGTAGGAAGCAAATGGTAATAAACACAGACAATTGTTGCTATTGACAATATAGCCAACAACTATGATTCGCTTAGCAAGCCACTGAGCGGACTCAACGAACTACAAGCGTTACGGGATGGGGTTAAGCGAGGGTTTATTGCTGGAAACAAGGAGACATCGGCAACTACGCAAACAGGAATTCAGCTCCCGGCTTGCCGTTTGGCCTTGCCTGGCTTGGCGCCACCACAGGCCGCCTGCAGGCACTCGCTGGCACAGGAAGCACAGCGACCGCAATCGCTGGCCACGCCAAGATCGCGACGCAGATCCTTCAAGGTGCGCGCGCCGCCCTGCACGGCTTCGTGAATGTGGCTATTGGTGACTGCCCGGCAGATGCATACGTACATGGACGAACTCCATTACCCTTGCGATCAACTGTTAATACGAACCGTTCTCATTATATGCAGATGAGAACGGTTGTCAATTGCAAGGCGAAAAAAAACCGCAGACCTGCTGCGGTTTTTTCTGGGACATCGCGGAACGTTCAGTCGCCCCCGGCTTCCATATGGGCCTGCAGGTAGTTCGGCAGCGAAACATCCTTGATCAGGCTCTGCTGCGTTTCCAGCCAGTCGATGGCTTCCTCGCAGTGCTCAAGCAAATCCTCCAGCAGGTCGCGGCTGACGTAATCCTGCAGTTCCTCGCACAGGGCAATGCTGGCCACCAGATGCGGGCGCTGGATTTCGCGTTCGTATTTCAGATCGCCTTGCAGGCACTCGACCACGTTTTCGCCGATCAGCAGCTTGCCCAGGTTCTGCAGGTTGGGCAGGCCTTCGAGAAACAGCACGCGCTCGATCAGCTCGTCCGCTTCCTTCATGACGCGGATGGACTGCTTGTAGCGGTAGTCGTTCAGCTTCTCCAGCCCCCAGTTACGGAACATGCGGGCATGCAGGAAATACTGGTTGATCGCGGTCAGCTCGTTCTTGAGGACCTTGTTCAGGGCTTCGATGATTCTCTTGTCGCCTTGCATGGATCGTCTCCTCAAGCGGCAGAAGCCATCTGGCTTTGTTGGTAATTCTCAAGCCCGACCAGTTCGATCAGGCCGAGCTGCTTTTCAAGGTAGTAGGCGTGGTCCATCTCGGTGTCTTCAAGCTGAATGCCGAGCATGTCGCGGGTGACATAGTCCTGGGCCTTCTCGCAGGCGGCCATGGCCTTCTTCAACTCGCCGACCACCTTGTATTCGACGGCCAGGTCGGCCTTGAGCATTTCCGGCACGTTCTTGCCGATTTTCAGGGCATCGCGCTTGGCCAGATTGGGCTTGCCTTCAAGGAAAAGAATGCGCTGGATCAGCGCGCGCGCATGCTGCCGCTCGTGATCCGATTCATGCAGGCTTTTCTCGGCCAGTTGCGACAAGCCGAAATCGGCATACATTTCGCCGTGGATCAGGTATTGATCGACAGCCGTCAATTCTCCGGCCAGCAGGCCATTGAGAATATCGATGATTTTCTTGTCGCCTTTCATAGGGATCTCCGAAGCAAGAGTTGGGGAACAAGCGCGCCTTCAGCAAGCAGTGGCACCTGTTGTTGCATTCTAGGCGATGGGAATTAAATTGGTGAGACAAGCATCCAAACATTTCGGTTCATCGATCAGCCCTGCTCTTTCTGGGTAGACGGCAGACAGGGCATACTAGAAAACCTGATCCTCCACCCTCCCAGCTGCCGCGATCCACATGCCAGTGATTACCCGACGCTTTCGCCAGTTCCTTGCCGCAGTCTGCCTGCTGTCGGCAGCGACAGCGAACGCTG
>JAUPVD010000400.1 GCA_030917225.1 Pseudomonadota bacterium | reverse complement strand
CGGCGACAGGCGCAGGCTGGCGGCGACGAAGACTCCGAGCGGGAAGGTGAAGCCCCACCACGACAGCGCAAAAGGCATCTGCCCGGCGCGGCGTGCGGCCCAGGTCAGCAGCGAGGCCATGACCAGCCACCAGACGCCGAAGCCCCAGAGCAGAAGCGAAATGAACAGGAAGGGTTCGCGGGCCACGGCAAAGGGCAACTGGTCGAGCACATTCAGCAGGCTGACCGGGATGACGCCCAGCGGCGCCAGATGAATCCACGCTGTTGGTGTCAGGATGCCGACCGCCGGCTTGGCCAGCAACTTGCGCTGCAGGGTCAGGCCGAGCAGGCCGAGATACATCAGCGTGCCCGCCCCCAGCCCGACGACGTTGGCCAGCAGGCCCAGCTCGCGCAGGGCGCCGGTCTGCAGTTCCAGCAAAGGCCCTCCAGCCACGGGGATGACGACCAGACCCACCGCCGGGATGAACTTGGCCGGCGTAACATGTTCGAGATCAACATGCTCGCCCCGGAACATGTGGAAGAGCACGGCAAAGCTGAAGACGAAGACCAGCGCCGTACCGCCCCACCAGAACACCAGCGCCACGATCGGCATGCCGACGATGGCCAACCACTGCGCCGCCAGTACCAGCATGGCAATGGCGAAGGTCGGGTAGAAGCTGGCCTGCACCGGATGCCGCAGGGTCATCATCGCCGCCTCGTGGTAGCGCAGCCAGCGCGTCAGCCAGGGCACCGAGAGCACGCAGAAAAGCAGCACGTTGAACCAGTGCAGGCCCTGCACCAGCGGCGCCATGAACGGCCAGCGACCGGAGAGCGAATGTGCGGTCAGCGCCAGCACGCCGGTCCCCATGACGGCCGCGAACCAGCCCGGCGCGAAGCTGCGGCTGATATCGGCAAAGGAAGGAAAGGCGGCGGGGGTACAGGCGGGGGCGGACATGGCGGCAATCTGAATATAAGACACTTCTTATTATGCCCGACGGCGCTGCGCACGTCCTGCTGCGATCCGCACCACCCGTCGCCTGGTACAGTCGTCACCCCGGCGAACACCGGGGTCCAGCAATGGCGCATGTCGACACCATGGCCGAGGTACTGGCTATGCACTTCCTTCGGTCGGATTCCATTGGCTCGGGCAAAGCCCGGCCTGCCCTGAGCCTGTCGAAGCCTGTCCTGATCTCGTCGAAGGGGGCCGGAATGACCGAGCGAACCAAGGCAGCCGGCTACAATGGCACATCAAACAGCAACGAGGAGTTTCGCATGCGCGCAATCGCTGAAGAAAAACAGGCCGTAAGCCTTTCCGGCTGGCTGGCACTACCGCTGTGGTTCGGCCTGCTGGCCTGGGCGCTCTGGCCCTTCATCGGGCTGGTGGCATGGAATACCCTGGGCGTGGCACTCCCCTTTCCCCGCCCACCCTCGGTGCTCAACATTGCCGCCATTCCGCTGCTGATCTTTCTCGGCAAGGGCTTCGGCATCCTGCAGCCGAACATCGCTGCCATTTTCACCTTCTTCGGCCGCTACGCCGGCACGCTGCGCCGGGATGGTTTCTACTGGGTCAATCCCTTCTTCCAGCGGCAGAAGATGTCGTTGCGCGCCAACAACCTGAACACGCCGACACTCAAGGTGAACGACCGCGCCGGCAACCCGATCGAAGTCGCCGCCGTCGTTGTCTGGCGTGTTGCCGACACCGCCCGCGCCGCGTTCGATGTCGAGGACTACGGCACCTACATCGTCATCCAGAGCGAATCGGCGGTACGTTCGGTAGTCAGCGCGCGCTGGTACGACGGCGACGAGCACGGCAAGAACTCGCTGCGCGGCGACATGGATGCGGTGGCCGAACTGCTCGCCACGCGAATTCAGGAACACGTCGCGCTGGCCGGGCTGGAGGTGGTCGAGGCGCGCATTTCGCACCTTGCCTACGCGCCCGAAATCGCCAGCGCCATGCTGCGCCGGCAGCAGGCGGAAGCGGTCGTCGCCGCCCGCGCGCGCATCGTCGATGGCGCCGTCGGCATGGTCAAGCTGGGCATCGAACAGCTGGAAGCGGAAGGCGTGGTCAAGCTGTCGTCGGAGGACCGCGTCAAGCTGGTGACCAACCTGATGACGGTGCTGGTCTCGGAGAGCGAGACGCATCCGGTGCTGTCGGTCGGCAAGGAATAAATACCGGCGGCGCGGATTGCCGCCGATTTCCCGCCGACTTTCTGCAGATTCGATCAGGCCTCGCGCTCGCCGGTGCCGAGGCCCGCTTCCCAGCCGAGCATGGCCAGCTTGCGGCTGCTCCCCCAGCGATAGTTGCCGACCTCGCCCGACTCACGGATGACCCGGTGGCAGGGGATCAGAAAGGCAATGCTGTTGGCAGCCAGCGCGCTGCCAACAGCGCGCTGGGCATTCGGAGCCGCTGCCCGCCGCGCCAGTTCGCTGTAGGAAACCATTGCGCCGGGTTCGACGCGGATCAGCGCCTCCCACACCTTGATCTGGAAGTTGGTGCCACGCAGCAGCAGATGCAGCGCGCCACGCGTCGGTGTAGCGGGAAAGATGGTGGCGACCAGCGCTCGGGCGTGCTCATCGTCACGGGCAACAGTCGCTGCCGGCCACAGCGCGTGCAGCTCGGCAAGCATTCCCGGCGCATCCGTCGTGCAGAAAGCGAAATGGCAGATGCCGCGCCCGGTCCAGGCGATCAGCGCCTCGCCGAAAGGCGACGGCGAAAAACCGTAGCCAATCTCGATGCCCCGCCCGCCGGACTTGATTTCGCCGGGTGACAGCGCTTCGCAGCTGATCATCAGGTCGTGCAGGCGGCTGGTGCTGCTCAACCCGCTGTCGACGGCCGCCGTCAGCGTATCGGCGGCACCGGCCAGCGCCTGCCGGGCATGCTCCTTGGTCAGATACTGCAGGAAGCGCTTGGGGGAAATGCCAGCCCAGTTCGAAAAAAGCCGCTGCAGGTGGAAGGGACTCAAATGAACGACTGCGGCAATCTCCTCCAGCGTCGGCTGCATCCGCGCATTGGCCCGGATGTATTCGATGGCACGGGCAACGACTGCGAAGTTTCGCGACTGTTCGTCGAGTTCAGGATTGCGCATGTCTGGCACTCCGCGACTGCAGCACCGAGGCCGGCGAGAAGCCGGTGGCCAGCCCGGTACCGAAAAGCACCAGCGCCGCGCCGAGCAAGGTATGCCAGCCGACCGGCTCGCCCAGGAACAGGTAGCCCCACAACACGCCGAACACGGGGAT
>JAUPVD010000033.1 GCA_030917225.1 Pseudomonadota bacterium | reverse complement strand
CGGCGCTGCTGCCGGAAAACCTCGAACGCCTGAAGAAGCCGGATGCGGCGATAGTCATTCGCGACAGCCGCCCGGCGACGCAGATGCCGCCCTTCGGCGACAAGCTGAAAGCCGAGGAAATCCAGGCGCTGACTGATTTCATCTATACCAAGGTAACGCCGGCGCCGGTCTGGGGTGAAGCCGAGATCAAGGCCTCGCAGGTGGTTGATACCGCCGCCCTCGATCTGCCGAACAAGCCTTCTTCTGCGCTCAAGGGCGCCGACCCGATGAACCTCTTCATCGTTGTCGAAACCGGCGACCACCACGTGTCGGTGCTCGATGGCGACAAGCTCGAACGCATCCACCGCTTCCCCAGCCGCTACGCACTGCACGGTGGTCCGAAGTATTCGCCGGATGGCCGCTTCGTCTACTTCGCCTCGCGCGACGGCTGGGTGACCAAATACGATCTGTGGAATCTGAAGGTCGTGGCGGAAACCCGCGCTGGCCTCAACACGCGCAATGCCGCAGTGTCTGGCGACGGCAAATGGGTGATGGTGGCCAACTACCTGCCGCACACGCTGGTGGTGCTCGATGCGAAGGATCTGTCGCTGACGAAAATCATTCCGGTGGTGAACGCCAAGGGCGACAAGACCTCACGCGTGTCGGCGGTGTATGACGCTGGGCCGCGCAAGAGCTTTGTTGCCGCGCTGAAGGATGTGCCGGAAGTGTGGGAGATCAGCTACGATCCGAATGCAGAGCCGGTCACGGAAGGTCTGGTGCATGACTATCAGTACAAGGAAGGCAGCTTCAAGTCGGCCTATTTCTACCCGCGCCGCACCATCCTCAAGGACTATCTCGACGATTTCTTCTTCACCCAGAGCTACCACGAGATTCTTGGGGCCTCGCGTTCGGCAACCAAGGGGCAGGTGATTTTCCTCGACGGCCGCAAGAAGGTCGCCGACCTCGATCTGCCCGGTATGCCGCACCTGGGCTCGGGCATTACGTGGAAGTGGAAGGATGCCGCCGGCAAGGAACGCACGGTGATGGCCTCGCCGAACCTGAACGAAGGGCTGATTACCGTCATCGATCTCAAGACCTTCGAGAATGTGAAGCAGATCAAGACCCGCGGCCCCGGCTTCTTCATGCGCAGCCATGAGAACACGCGCTACGCCTTCACCGACTCGATGATGAGCAAGGAGCACAAGAACAAGCTGCAGATCATCGACAAGCAAACGCTGGAAGTGGTCAAGGAGATCGAGGCCCCGGCCGGGCAGACGCTGGCCCACGTCGAATTCACCAAGGACGGCCGCTACGCGCTGGCCAGCCTGTGGGAGATGGACGGCGCGCTGGTGGTCATCGACATGAACACGCTGACTGAAGTGAAGCGCATCCCTGCCAAGAAGCCGGTCGGCAAGTACAACGTGTGGAACAAGATCACGCGTTCGGAAGGCACCAGCCATTAACCACGGCGAACACAGCGAGCACGGCGAAATCATGTCCCATTAGAGGGGCTGGTTTCACATTCGCTGTGCCCGCCGTGTTCGCTGTGGTTCAAATCCTTTGTCAAAAATCATCCTCCTCAACAAGCCCTACGGCTACCTCAGCCAGTTTTCTGACGAAGGGCGCTGGCAGGGGTTGAAAAGCCTGATTCCGGTTCCCGGCGTCTATGTCGCCGGGCGACTCGATGCCGACAGCGAAGGCCTGCTGATCCTCACCGACGACGGCAAGCTGCAGGCGCGCATTGCCGAGCCAAAGCACAAGCTGCCGAAGACCTACTGGGTGCAGGTCGAGGGCGAGCCCACCGACGAAGCGCTCGAACAACTGCGGCGTGGCGTGCGCTACGCCGATTTCACCACGCTGCCCTGTGGCGTACGCCGTATCGACGAGCCCGCCGGGCTCTGGCCGCGCGATCCGCCTGTTCGTTTCCGCCAGGCCATCCCGACTGCGTGGCTGGAGCTGGTGCTTTCGGAAGGAAAGAATCGACAGATTCGCCGCATGACGGCTCATGTGGGCTTCCCTACGCTGCGTTTGATCCGTTATGCTGTGGGTGCCGTAACCCTGAAGGAACTGGCACCTGGAGACTGGTGTGAGTTCAGGGGTGGTTATGCCGATCTGGCTGGCCCGGGGGAGCGGAACTAAATAACAATTTCTCTTGAGGGCTTACCCATGAAGAAGCTGTCCATGCTTGTTGCTGCTGTCTTTGCCTTTGTGTCCTTCGGCGCTTTTGCTGTGCCCAAGGCTGCCGAAACTGCGAATGATCAGGTTGCGTCTGCCAGCGTATCGGGTGCGCAGCCGAAAGCTGCGGCCCAGTCAAAGAACAAGTCGACGAAGAAGTCCACCAAGCCTGCCAAAACGAAGTAATTGACCTGCCGTTTTCGGTAGAAGAAGGCAGGGGGCTTCCCTGCCTTTTTCATTGTTGTTTGTTTTTTTTCAGGAGCATGCCTCATGTTTCGCCAGTTGTTCGGCTTGTGCGTACTGATTGCCGCCTCGACGGTTCTTGCACAGGCATCCCCATTGCCGCGCGTGGACCTGACTGCCGGTTTCCATCGCATCGAGGCTGAAGTCGCCGCCAACCAGGCCGATCGCTCGCAGGGGTTGATGAACCGCCGCAGCATGGCGGCCAATCAGGGCATGATCTTCGTCTTTCCGCAGACCGCCACGCACTGCTTCTGGATGAAGAATACGCCCTTGCCCCTGTCGATCGCCTTCCTCGATGAACAGGGGAAAATCATCAACATCGATGAAATGGCGCCGGAAACCGAAGACAACCACTGCCCGGCGCGCCCGGCCCGTTTTGCGCTGGAAATGAATGCCGGGTGGTTCAAGGCCAAGGGGCTCCAGGCCGGTGCGACTATCGGCGGCGTCGACCGGTTGCCGCCAGGTCGTTGAGTCAGGGCATTCATGATTGGCTGGTATAAGTACCTGCCCGTTGCCAATTGCGGCCGGGAGAATCGGGCCCTGCGCGACTGGCTGAACGAGTCGGGCTCGTTGACGGCTCGCCTGAAAACGATCGGGGCGTTTCGCGTGCAAGTGTTGCGCCAGTATCTGCAGCATGCCAACGCCGACGAATGTGTGGCGCTTGGCGTTTCTGCCCGGACTCCCTGCTGGGTACGCGAAGTAGTTCTGTTCTGCGATGACCGCCCCGTCATCTTTGCTCATACCGTGTTGGCGGCAAAACCTCGCGGTGTGCTTGGCCGCTGGTTTGCACGGCTGGGCAATCGTTCGCTTGGTTCGTTGCTCTTTGCGCACCCGGGGTTCCGGCGCGGGAGTCTTTCCTTTGCCCGAATCGATGCGCGTCACCCGCTTCACGCGCTGGCGCTCGTCGCTCTGGACTTGCAAGCGAACGCGGGTTTCTTGTCGCGTCGATGCGCACATCGATTTAGAGCCCAGGCCGTGCTTGTCACCGAGGTGTTTTCTCCGGTTCTCGGCGAACCGCAATACCGCGCCAGATCAGAAAACAACCGGTAGCATGATCTCGGCGGTTCCCGGACAGACTCGTCGCGGGCATTCGCGCGTAGTGTCGATGCAGCCGCCTGTGGCGTAAATTCCCTGTGCATCGCGATAACGGAGCATTGTGCCAAGAATCGAGGCGTGCTCTTCGGCATCTGCCTTGCTGGCCTGTACGCGCGAGGCCACGATTTCTTCGTCGATCTGCAACTCGCCCGCGTCGTCATGCCGTGTGGCATGGCGCCAGTGGTAGATTTCCAGGCACTTGTCAGCGAGCGTGTAGGGTTGTTCCCGTTTCCAGAAATTGGTGAACAAACCCCCTCCCATGTAGATGACCCACGAACCCTCATAGCCAGAAACGTCCGAGGAGCAGGCGTCGGGATTGCGAAACCAGACGCGATCGCCGGGCACGTAATAACGCGCTGGCAGCGGCGTATCCATCGAACCATACTCGTGCAGAAAAACATCGTGAAAGCGCCCCGACATGATGGCGCGGGTTTCCCATTGTTGCTGAAGGCGCTGCAAGAGTTCCGGGTTGAACTCTTCAAGCGCTTTGGCGATGCCCAGCAGGATGACGTATTCGGTCGCCCGATAGCACGAGAACGAATAGCACTTCCCCGTGAGCTCTGGCTGAGTCGCCTTCTCCAGAGACGGAATGAGCGGCTGGCCGGGAATTAGCGTAAAGCTTGTTTCTTCGTGGTAGGTCCAGCAGTCCTCTGGTCGCTCGATGCCGCGCGGGTCGAAGCAGAGGGCGGTTTTTCGAGCGGTGGTGGCGATGTTGTGGCGAATGCTTATTGCTGCCGTGAATTCCTCGAGGCTCGGATATTCGAAGCCGTGCGGAGCGGCCAGCATGGCAAGTACGATCTCGCGCTTGAGTCTGTCGTCGGCGACGTTGGGCGAGCCGGCACTGTCGCCTTGATTGCTCAGGGTTGCCGCAAGCTGAAGGGTGTCGTGTTTTGGCACCAGTTCTTGCGCGACGTTGGCAGCGAGGCAGCATTCGAGTGAGCCGTCTGCGCTACCGAATCGTACAAAATCTTCCAGCCCGAGACGGTGCAGCAGACCACGCAGCATCGACTCCGCGGCATTGTTCCTGCTGCCTGGGCTCTTCTTGATGCGGATGCCAAGGATGTCGTGGCCACCATCCTCGAATGCTGTGCGGCTCATATTCCGCATAGGCGTCTCCCCCATGTGATGTCGGCAAGCTATTTTGTTTTCATCGGATGTTAACATGATGCAAATCATCTGTGCTTGCTCTTGAACCGGAGTGCAAATGCAAACAGGCCTCCCGAAGGAGGCCTGTTTGTTTGGCGGGGGAGAGTTTTGCGGGTCAGCCGAAGTTCTTGGCTGCGAAATCCCAGTTGGCCAGGTTGTTGAGGAAGGTCTCGACGAACTTCGGGCGCAGGTTGCGGAAGTCGATGTAGTAGGCGTGTTCCCACACGTCGATACACAGCAGAGCCGTATCGCCGGTGGTCAGCGGGGTGCCGGCGGCGCCCATGTTGACGATGTCGACCGAACCGTCGGCCTTCTTCACCAGCCAGGTCCAGCCGGAACCGAAGTTGCCGACGGCGGAGGTCTGGAAGGCTTTCTTGAACTCGTCGAACGAGCCCCACTTCTTGTCGATCGCTGCAGCCAGCGCGCCGCTCGGAGCGCCGCCACCGTTTGGCTTCAGGCAGTTCCAGAAAAAGGTGTGGTTCCACACTTGCGCGGCGTTGTTGTAGACGCCGCCGGCCGGGGCCTGCTTGACAATGGCTTCAAGGTCGAGGGCTTCGAATTCGGTGCCCTTGATCAGGTTGTTCAGGTTAACCACGTAGGCATTGTGGTGCTTGGCATAGTGGTATTCGAAGGTTTCCTTGCTCATGTGCGGCGCCAGGGCGTCCATGGCAAAAGG
>JAUPVD010000004.1 GCA_030917225.1 Pseudomonadota bacterium | reverse complement strand
GAAAGCCGGGGTCAAGTCTTGCAATCCAGCAAATTCATTAACCCGAAACCGCTCGCCCTTGATCCGCCGTATCCACACCCATAAGGCATGCCCGGCCCTGCAAGCCGCATCCACATTGCCTTGCAGCCTTGTCTGCAGACCAATACCAGAGCCACTTGCAGGCTAGCCTGGGTTATGTGGCTCACCCTCTCGAGGGAGAGCGGGTTTTGCCGGGGTTGGCGTCGGCGGATCACTGGTCGCTATCGTTGGCCGCCACCGGCCTGATACGCCGCAAGCCACGTTAACCCACGCTGCGTAAGCCGATATTTCTGTTTGCTGCTTTGCGGTTTGTCGGGAATGGTCATTTCGATCCAGCCGCCTTCCAGCGCCGGGTGCAGGTAGGCATCGCGCAGATGGGGCAGGTGTTTCAGGCCGAGTTTTGCCTGAAGGTCGGCTCGTGTCATCTCGCCCTGCATGGCTGCCAGCAGGCGCATGACTTCCCCGGTAACTTGGTCGGTGACTTGGTCGGTGACTTGGTCGGTGACTTGGTCGGTGACTTGGTCGGTAGGCGCTGCGTGCTCACTGCTGGCCGGTGGCACCCCGATAGTCGCCGGGTTGATGGCCTTCACATGCGGCTTTGGCCGGGCCACGATTACCTTGAACTGGTTGGCGGTGACGTCATCGATCAGTTCGATTTCCGGCCAGTCGTGCAAGGCACGCGGGATGCCGGTGCCCAAGCCGCGGTAGGGCAGGATATGGACAGCGTGTTCGGTGAGTGTCGGGTTGCGGCGGTTGGTGGCGCCGTGGCGGATGGCTTCGGTGTTGAGGGTGTCGGGCAGGTGGCCGGGGCTGATGATTTCCAGCCGGTCGGCAAACAGCATCAGCCGGATCGAGGCGCTGGTGAAGTAATCGCGGTGGATCAGCGCGTTAACCAGCAGCTCTTCGAGCACCTGTTCGGGGATTTCCAGTTGCCCCAGCGTGTTGAAGCTTCGCCCGGCCTGCACATGGCGCAGATTGCGGCGGATGAAGGCAAAGCTGCGCTGGTATTGCTCCAGCAGCGTCCCGTCGATGTCTTCGCTATCCAGGTAACGGCTATCGTGCAGGGCGGTGCCGGGGAAGGCGACGGCTTTTACCTCAAACGCTGGCCGGTAGCGTTGCGGTTGCTTGCCGAACAGCAGCAGGCCGGCCAGATTCAGCTCGCGCCCGTCGCCCAGCCCGAGGTTTTGCAGCAGCTGTTCCGGCGTCAGCCCGGCCAGGTTGCTGTTCTGGCCGTAGCGGCGGTTGAAGTAGGTGTTAAAGGTTTTATCGTCGAGATCGACAAGCGATGTGCCGGTTACCGGTACTACATCGGCGTATACCAGTCCGGCGCGCTGGAACAGGCGCTGCAATTCTTCGCGCGCCGTTACATGGCGCTTGTCCGGGCCGGACTTGACCCATACCCGGCCTTGCAGGTCCATATAAGGCTTGTTGAGGCCGTCGGCCACGCTGATTGCCAGCACCAGCCCATGCGCGGTGGCGATGTTTTCGGTCAGCGGGTGCAACGGTGGCCGAACGTGCTGGCTGGCGGCATTGCTGATCAGTTGGTTCAGACGCCGCACCGCAGCGGCATCCAGCCCGGCAACGCTGCCGTCATCAGCCACGCCGAGACAAATCTCGCCACCGCCGCTATTGGCCATGGCCGCCAGTTCGGCGGCCAAAGCATCGACATTGGCGATATCACGCTTGAACTGGTGCCGGCTGTCTTCGCCACGGGCCAGCACACTCAGCAGCTCGGCTTCAGTCATGGCTTGGCGTGTGCGAGATGGGTTACTCAGTAGCCTTACACATCGATATTCTGCGCCACCAATGCGTTGTCTTCGATGAATTTTCGTCTTGGCTCGACTTGATCGCCCATCAGCGTGGTGAAGATGTCGTCGGCGGCCATGGCGTCTTCGATTTGCACTTTCATCAGGCGGCGCACGGTCGGGTCCATGGTGGTTTCCCACAGCTGTTCCGGGTTCATCTCGCCCAGACCCTTGTAGCGCTGGATGCCGAGGCCGCGGCGGACTTCGCTCATCAGCCAGTCGAGCGCCTGCTTGAATTCGCTGACGGCGCGGGAGTGTTCGCCGCGGCGGACGAATGAGCCTTCGCCGAGCAGGCCTTGCAGGGCTTCGCCGGTTTTTTTCAGCTGGGCGTAGTCGCCGCCATGCAGGAAGTCGGGGTCGATGTACCAGAAGTTGGCATTGCCGTGCTGGGTGCGCTCGATTTTCAGTACCCAGGCGTCGTTTTTGTCGTCGTGTACGGCACGTACGTTGTACGACGGGTCGGCAATCGCGGCGCTGAGGATACCTGCGCTCTGGTTGGCGTCTGCTTCGCTGGCCAGCGTCAGGCGCGGGTCACGGATCAGGGCGTACAGCACGCTGGCGTCGATGACGCGTGATTCGCGTTCGATTACGGCTTCGGCCAGCAGGTATTGGCGTGCCAGTTCTTCCAGCGCGCTGCCCATGATCGGGTCGGCGCCTTCTTCGCGATACAGGCCAGCACTGTCGAGCGCCTGCTCCAGCAGGTATTGTTTCAGCTCGTGGTCATCTTTCAGGTAACGCTCTTGCTTGCCGTGTTTGACTTTGTAGAGCGGTGGCTGGGCGATGTAGATGTGGCCGCGTTCGACCATTTCCGGCATCTGGCGATAGAAGAAGGTGAGCAGCAGGGTGCGGATGTGGGCGCCATCGACGTCGGCATCGGTCATGATGATGATGCGGTGGTAGCGCAGTTTATCGGGGTTGTATTCGTCTTTGCCGATGCTGGTGCCCAGCGCGGTGATCAGGGTGGCGATCTGTTCGCTGGAGATCACTTTGTCGAAGCGGGCTTTTTCAACGTTGAGCACCTTGCCGCGCAGTGGCAGGATGGCCTGGAACTTGCGATCACGGCCACCTTTGGCCGAGCCGCCTGCAGAGTCACCCTCTACCAGGTAGATTTCGGATTTGGCCGGGTCTTTTTCCTGGCAGTCGGCCAGTTTGCCGGGCAGGCCGAGGCCGTCCATCACGCCTTTGCGGCGGGTGAGCTCGCGCG
>JAUPVD010000399.1 GCA_030917225.1 Pseudomonadota bacterium | reverse complement strand
TGGCACGGCCACCAAGCCGACCCCGATTTCCGAGAAGGAAGTCGAGAAGATCATGCAGCAGATGCAGGAAGGGGTGGAGAAGCCCCGTCCGAAGGTGCTGTTCGAAGTGGGCGAAATGGTTCGCGTCAAGGAAGGTCCGTTTACTGACTTCCACGGTTCCGTCGAAGACGTGAACTACGACAAGAACAAGCTGCGCGTGTCGGTGACCATCTTCGGTCGTTCGACGCCGGTCGAGCTGGAGTTCGCGCAAGTCGAGAAGGCGTAACGGCAGGCCTGAGTGCGGTCGTTGCTGCCTGGCAGGTAGTTGGTTTTTTGGGGTTTTTTGCTTGCCCCTGCCCGCAAGGGTCAATCAGGCAAAAGAGGAGCGTCAGTAGCCGGGTTTAAGAGCTCGGCGAGAGCGCGTTACAACTCACGATTCAGGAGCCAAAATGGCAAAGAAAATCGTCGGCTTTATCAAGCTGCAAGTGCCGGCGGGCAAGGCTAATCCTTCGCCCCCGATCGGTCCCGCTCTCGGTCAGCGCGGCCTCAACATCATGGAGTTCTGCAAGGCCTTCAACGCCCAGACTCAGGGTGTCGAGCCGGGTCTGCCGATTCCCGTGGTGATCACCGCCTACGCGGACAAGTCCTTCACGTTCATCATGAAGACGCCGCCGGCAACCATCCTCATCAAGAAGGCTGTTGGCATCAAGTCCGGTTCGGCACGTCCGCACACCGACAAGGTTGGCAAGCTGACCCGTGCCCAGTGCGAAGAAATCGCCAAGACCAAGATGCCCGATCTGACGGCTGCTGACATGGACGCCGCCGTGCGCACCATCGCTGGCTCCGCCCGTTCGATGGGTATTACCGTGGAGGGCCTCTAAGATGGCTAAGCTTTCCAAGCGTCAAAAGGCCCTGCAGGGCAAGATCGACAGCAACAAACTGTACGTCGTTGCTGAAGCGCTGACTCTGGCCAAGGCTGCTGCGACCGCCAAGTTCGATGAGTCGATTGACGTCGCCGTCAACCTCGGCATCGATGCACGCAAATCTGACCAGTTGGTTCGTGGTTCAGTCGTGCTGCCGGCCGGTACCGGCAAGACCGTTCGCGTCGCCGTCTTCGCCCAGGGCGAAAAGGCTGAGGCCGCCAAGGCTGCTGGCGCAGATGTCGTCGGTTTCGATGATCTGGCTGCCCAAGTCAAAGCTGGCAACCTGAACTTCGACATTGTCGTTGCGACGCCGGATGCCATGAAGATCGTCGGCCAGCTCGGCCAGATTCTCGGCCCGCGCGGCCTGATGCCGAACCCGAAGGTCGGCACCGTGACCATGGATGTCACTACCGCCGTCAAGAATGCCAAGGCCGGTCAGGTTCAGTACCGTACCGACAAGGCCGGGATCGTGCATACCACCATCGGTCGTGCCTCGTTCCCGGTCGAGAATCTTGAGCAGAACCTGAAGGCCTTGATCGAAGCACTGCAGAAGGCCAAGCCGGCTGCTGCCAAGGGTCAGTATCTGAAGAAAATTGCCGTGTCCAGCACCATGGGCCCGGGTGTGCGCATCGACCACACGTCGTTGTCGGCGCAGTAACAGAATTAGCCCCGGTCCGGATGATTCGTTCGGTGGGGTAGAGCTTTGAGCTGTCGTTCGAGAAATCGGCCGGCAGATCGTCAAAGACCGCAGGTGTGAGTGCTTGTTAGTGCTTGCTTAAGCGAAAGGCCTGCGCAGACGGTGTACTCAGAACAGGAATTTTTGCCGTGCTTCGGTGCGGTTTTACTCCTGATCCAGGTCGCCGTGGGTGCGGCGGGGTTTTCCCGTCGCGTGTGGACTTGAAAGGAGAAAGGACCTATGGGTCTCAATCTTGACGACAAAAAGGCCGTAGTGGCCGAGGTGTCGGCACAGGTAGCTGGTGCGCAGACGATGGTCGTCGCCGAGTACCGTGGCATTGAAGTGGGTGATCTCACCAAGCTGCGGAAAATGGCGCGCGAATCCGGCGTGTACCTGCGTGTGCTGAAAAACACCCTCGTGCGTCGTGCCGTTGCGGACACCCCGTTCGCCGGCCTCGCCGAGCAAATGGTCGGACCCCTGATCTATGCAATTTCCGTCGATGCCGTGGCTGCTGCCAAGGTGCTGAACGATTTTGCCAAGGGTAACGACAAGCTGGTCTTGAAGGCAGGCATCTATAGCGGCGATCTGCTTGACAAGGCTGGTGTTCAGGCACTCGCTTCCATTCCCAGCCGCGAGGAACTTCTCGCCAAGCTGCTCGGCGTCATGCAGGCGCCGGTGTCGGGCTTCGCCGGTGCGCTTGCCGCCCTGGCCAAGAAGCGCGAGGAAGAGGGCGCTGCCGCCTGATCTGCTCGAACGACTACGACATTAGTACGCAAATACACGCAAGAAACTGATTTAGGAGCTTATTCAAATGGCTATTAGCAAAGAAGACATCCTCGAAGCCGTTGCTGGTATGACGGTCATGGAACTGAACGACATGGTCAAGGCGTTCGAAGAGAAGTTTGGCGTTTCCGCCGCTTCCCTCGCCGTCGCTGCACCGGGTGCCGGCGCTGCCGCCGCTGTCGAAGAAAAGACCGATTTCACCGTCATTCTGAATGCCGCCGGTGACAAGAAGGTCGAAGTCATCAAGGTTGTCCGCGCCGCCACCGGCCTGGGCCTCAAGGAAGCCAAAGACCTCGTCGACGGCGCTCCGAAGCCTGTCAAGGAAGGGATTCCGAAGGCTGATGCCGACGCACTCAAGAAGCAACTTGAGGACGCAGGCGCCAAGGTCGAGATCAAGTAATCTCGGCACTGAAGTGCTGGGCTGGTGGCATATTTGCCGCCGGCCCTTTTGTGCTTTTCTGGAAAAGGGATAGGCGAATCCCTGAGGTAATCGCCGCTAGCAGGCAAACGAAAGTGCTGGAACCGCAAGTGCCGTACTTCCGTTTATTTGTTATTTGTCGTACCCGGACTGGGACCTTTGCCCTTTCGGGAACCCTAGGAATTATTGCCCATTAAGCTCGGAGCAAACATGACCTACTCCTATACCGAGAAAAAACGCATCCGGAAAAGTTTCGCCAAGCGCGCTAGCGTGCTTGACGTGCCTTTCCTGCTGGCGACGCAGCTCGACTCCTATACTGCCTTTCTTCAGGCAGCGGTGCCGGCGGCCAATCGTCGCAATCAGGGCCTGCAGGCCGCGTTTGGCTCGATTTTCCCTATTTCCAGCCATAGCGGTAACGCACGTCTGGAATTCGTCAGCTTCCAGCTCGCCGAGCCGACCTTCGATGTCAAGGAATGCCAGCAGCGTGGCCTCACCTTCGCTTCGGCGCTGCGGGCCAAGGTCCGTCTGATCATCATGGACCGTGAAGTCGCCGATACGGTCAAGGAAGTGAAGGAGCAGGAAGTGTACATGGGCGAGATTCCGCTCATGACTACCACCGGCTCTTTTGTCATCAACGGCACCGAGCGGGTCATCGTCAGCCAGCTGCACCGTTCGCCGGGCGTGTTCTTCGAGCACGACCGCGGCAAGACCCACTCCTCCGGCAAGTTGCTGTTCTCGGCCCGCGTGATTCCCTACCGCGGTTCCTGGCTGGATTTCGAATTCGATCCGAAGGACATCCTCTTTTTCCGCGTCGACCGCCGCCGCAAGATGCCGGTCACGACGTTGCTCAAGGCCATCGGCCTGACGCCGGAACAGATTCTGCGCACCTTCTTCGACTTCGATACCTTCTTCATCGGCAAGAAGACGATCGATTTCGACTTTGTGCCCGAGCGCCTGCGCGGCGAAGTCGCCCGCTTCGATTTCTGCGACAAGTCCGGCAAGGTCATCATCGCCAAGGACAAGCGCATCACCGCCAAGCACATCCGTGATCTGGACGCTGCCGGCATCAAGCGTATCGCCGTACCGGAGGATTTCCTGGTTGGTCGCGTTATTGCCCAGAACATCATTGACCGCGAAACCGGCGAAGTGCTGGCTAACGCCAACGACGAAATTACCGACGGCCTCCTGGCGAAGCTGCAGGAAGCCGGGATCGAAGAACTGCAGACGCTGTATACCAACGACCTTGATCGTGGTGCCTTCATCTCGAACACCCTGCGTGCTGATGAAACGATTTCGCGCCAGGCTGCGCGCGTCGCCATCTACCGCATGATGCGCCCGGGTGAGCCACCTACGGAAGAAGCTGTCGAGTTGCTGTTCCATGGCCTGTTCTATTCCGACGATCGCTACGACCTGTCGGGTGTCGGCCGCATGAAGTTCAACCGCCGTCTGCAGCGTCCGGATGTGATCGAATCCAAGGTCATGGTTGGCCACGTACCGTCGTCGAAGATCGATGCGATCGTCGAGGCTGTCATCGAAGGTGCCGGCGGCTCGCCGTCTGCCGTCAAAGACCTGCTGGGCGAAACGCATTTTGGCCAACGCGCTGTCGCTGAAAACATCACCGAAGCCGAAGCCCTGGCGCTGGCCGCCAAGCTGAAGAGTCTTGGTGCGACCACCGAAGTGCGCGAGCAACTGACCCTGTCGCCGCGCGATATCGTTGAAGTCATCCAGATACTCGTCGAACTGCGCAATGGCCGTGGCGAAATCGACGACATCGACCACCTTGGTAACCGCCGTGTGCGTTCGGTTGGCGAACTTGCCGAGAACCAGTTCCGTGCCGGTCTCGTTCGCGTTGAGCGTGCTGTCAAGGAGCGTCTGTCGCAAGCCGAATCCGACAACCTGATGCCGCACGACCTGATCAACGCCAAGCCGATCAGTGCCGCGATCAAGGAATTCTTCGGTTCCAGCCAGCTCTCGCAGTTCATGGACCAGACCAACCCGCTGTCCGAGATCACGCACAAGCGTCGTGTCTCGGCCCTGGGCCCGGGCGGTCTGACCCGCGAGCGCGCCGGCTTCGAGGTGCGCGACGTCCACGTCACCCACTACGGCCGCGTCTGCCCGATCGAAACGCCGGAAGGCCCGAACATCGGCCTGATCAACTCGCTGGCGCTGTTTGCCCGCACCAACTCCTACGGCTTCCTGGAGACCCCGTACCGCAAGGTGGTCGACAGCAAGGTGACCGACCAGATCGAATATCTGTCGGCCATCGAAGAAGGCCGTTACGTCATTGCCCAGGCCAACGCAACGCTGGATGGTGGCGGCGAACTGACCGACGAACTGGTCACCTGCCGCGAAAAAGGCGAAACCATTCTTGCCGAGCCGGCACGTGTCCAGTACATGGACGTGGCTCCGGGGCAGATTGTCTCTGTCGCTGCTTCGCTGATTCCGTTCCTCGAGCACGACGACGCGAACCGCGCGCTGATGGGCGCCAACATGCAACGTCAGGCCGTGCCTTGTCTGCGTCCGGAAAAGCCGGTTGTTGGCACCGGTATCGAGCGTACCGTTGCGGTCGACTCGGGTACTGCGGTGCAGGCGCTGCGTGGCGGCGTCGTCGACTACGTTGATGCGTCGCGTATCGTGGTTCGCGTCAATGACGAAGAAACCGTGCCGGGCGAGGTTGGTGTCGACATCTACAACCTGGTGAAGTACACGCGTTCGAACCAGAACACGAACATCAATCAGCGTCCGATGGTGAAGATGGGTGACATCATCGCCAAGGGCGATGTGGTGGCCGATGGCGCCTCGACCGACAAGGGCGAGCTGGCGCTGGGCCAGAACATGCTGATCGCGTTCATGCCGTGGAACGGCTACAACTTCGAAGACTCGATCCTGATCTCGGAGCGTGTCGTTGCTGAAGACCGCTACACCTCGATCCACATCGAGGAACTGACGGTCGTGGCGCGTGATACCAAGCTCGGGCCGGAAGAAATCACCCGCGACATCGCTTCGCTGGGTGAAGTGC
>JAUPVD010000398.1 GCA_030917225.1 Pseudomonadota bacterium | reverse complement strand
CCGGCCTTCACATTCATCAGCGCCCCCGCATCCTGTTTGATCTGGATATCGGTCTGATTGGTCACCACCGTCTGGCCACCCGACAGTGCGCCCGGCTGACTCACGCTCGGATCGCTGCTGACCACCACCGACAGGTTGCCGTGGGCCACTGCGCAATTCTGGATGGTCACCGCCTGGTTCATCACCACCGAACCGGTACGCGGATTGACGATCACCTTGGCGATTGTCTGCATCGGCCGGACTTCAAGGTTCTCCACCCGTCCCATGAAGGCGACACGGGCATCCGGCGCTTCCGGCGCCATGACGCGGATCTGCCGGCCATCCACGGCCTCAGCGACCGGACCCATTTCACGGTTGATCACTTCCACCATGCGCTTGGCCGTACCAAAATCCGTCTGATTGAGTTCGTAGGCGATATAGGGTCCCTGCCCGATCGGCATCGGCACCGCGCGCTCGACCGTGGCACCGCCGGCAATGCGGCCCGCCGACAGATGATTGACTTGTGCCTTGCTACCGCCGGAGGAAGCCCCCGCACCACCGACAAGGATGTTGCCCTGGGCCATGGCATAGACCTGGCCATCGGCGCCTTTCAACGGGGTCATCAGCAAAGTGCCGCCGCGCAGGCTCTTGGCGTTGCCGACGGAAGATACGGTCACATCGACGTTTTGCCCGGGGCGGGCAAAGGCCGGCAGGCTGGCGGTGATCACCACGGCCGCAACGTTCTTCAGTTGAATCGTACTGGCTGTTTCCAGAGGTAGATTGGCCCCCAACTGCGACAGCATGTTGAGCATGGCCTGTGTGGTAAAGGGGGTCTGCGTCGTCTGGTCGCCACTGCCGTCAAGGCCGACCACCAGCCCGTAGCCAATCAACTGGTTCTGACGCACGCCTTGTACGGAGGCCAGATCCTTGATGCGCTCAGCCTGAGCAGGAACACTCCCGAGCGCCAGCATCGCACAGGCAAGGATTGCCGCCTGGCGAAGATATTTGCCGGTTGTAGCGCCCATTTGCTGCCTCCATCACGTTTTCGATCAGAATGGCAGTACTGAAAGGAAGAATCGTGCCAGCCAGCCCATAATCTGGGCTTCACTGATGTAACCACTCTCCTTGTACTCGACACGGGCATCGGCCACGCGTGAGGAAGCAATGGTGTTGGTGGCGGTGATGAAGGTCGGATTAACCACGCCAGACAGGCGGATATATTCCTGACCATGGCCGACAGCCACCTGCTTTTCACCGGAAACGAGGAGGTTGCCATTGGGAAGCACTTCGATCACCGTCACCGTAATCGCGCCGGTAAACACATTCTTTGCCGCCGATTCCCCCTCGCCGCTGAAGGTATTGCTGCTATCCGCACTGGCCCCGACACCCAGCGAGCGATTGAGCCACTTGTTGCTTGGCAGGCCAGTCACCGACGGCACGCCAATATCGACTGCGCTTGTCCGCGAGGCAGCACTGTTCGACTTGACCGAGGCCGAGGTGTTTTCTGAAATATTGATGGTCAGGATGTCGCCCACGTAGCGAGCACGACGATCCTCGAACAGAGGACGCGAGGTGCCGGCATTGAAGATGGCGCCATTGGCATAGCGGTTTTCCGGCGGCTGTGCCGGGCGTGCCGTCATTGGCTGATGCACGTTGGTCGGCGGTACCGTGTTGCAGCCCGCCAGAACCGCAGCGCCGAGCGCCAGCAGAACCGATATTGTGCGGGATTTCATGATCACTCTCCTTACAGCTGCGTCAGTCGCCCGAGCATCGCATCGGAAGTTGACACTACCTTCGAGTTCAGTTCGTAGGCGCGCTGTGTCTGGATCATCGAGACCAGCTCCTCGGCCACATTGACGTTGGACGTCTCGACGTAAAACTGGTTGAGTATGCCGGCGCCGTTCAGTCCGGGTGTATTCGGCGTTGGCGAACCACTGGAGGCCGTTTCGAGAAACAGGTTTTCACCGATGCTTTGCAGGCCGCCGCTGTTGATGAAGGTGGCCACCTGAATGGTGCCGATCTGCGTCGAGGCGGGGCTGCTCGGCTGGGTCACGCTGACCACGCCATCCGTCGATATGGTCAGGGAAATCGCGTCGGCGGGAATCGTGATTGCCGGCTGCAGGGGATAGCCATTGGCATTGACGATCTGCCCCTGGTTATCTTTCTGGAAGGAGCCGTCACGTGTGTAGGCGATGGTTCCATCCGGCAAGGTGATCTGGAAAAATCCGTTGCCGCTGATGGCAAGATCCAGACCGTTACCGGTCTGCTGCAGACTGCCTTGCGTAAAGATGCGCGCGTTCGTCACCGGCCGAACACCGGTACCGAGCTGCAGCCCCGCAGGAACCTGAGTTTGTTGCGACGACTGGGCGCCGGGCTGACGCATGGTCTGGTAGAGCAGATCTTCGAAGACCGCGCGGCCGCGCTTGAAGCCGTTGGTGGAAACGTTGGCCAGGTTGTTGGCGATCACGTCCAGGTTCGTTTGCTGCGCGTCCAGGCCGGTGCGCGCGATCCAGAGGGAGCGGATCATTCAGGTTTCCTCATCGGTTCATCGAGAGTATCTGCCCGGCTGAGCGGGCGTTGGCGTCGGCGGTCTGCAGCATCTTGATCTGCATTTCAAACTGCCGGGCGAGTGAAATCAGGCTGACCATGGCATCCACGCTATTGACGTTGCTGCCCTCCAGGGTCTGCGTTGCAAGCTTGACATTGGCATCGGCATCAGCTGGCTGCCCGCTCTTCAGGCGGAACATACCTTCCGCGCCCCGCACCAGCTCATTTTCCGGCGGGTTGACGAGCTTGATGCGCCCGACCGGATTGGAGTTGTTGGGTGTTCCAAACAGCGGCACAACCGAAACCGTACCGTCCGACGCAATGGTGATGCGGTTATCCGGCGGAATCGAGATCGGACCACCGTCACCGACTACATTGAGGCCCGAGCTGGTTTGCAACAGTCCTTCTGCACTGGTTTGCAGGGCACCGTTGCGGGTATAGGCTTCACGACCATCCCGCGCTTCCACGGCAATCCAGCCGGCGCCCTGCACCGCCACATCAAGCTGCCGCCCGGTGGCCATCAAGGGACCCTGATCGAATGTATCGGACACCGAGGCATCGATCGTGAAAGCGCGCGTCGGCAGTTCGCCGCCCTGAACCTGCACCGCACGAAACTTGTGCTCTTGGGCGCGGTAGCCGGTGGTGCTTGCATTGGCGAGGTTGTGGGCGACGCCGGCCTGCTGCAGGAAAGCCTGCTTGGCGCCGCTCATTGCCGTGTAGATCAGCTTGTCCATCGCCTTTGTCCGCTAGCTTTCAGCGCGATCAGCGGAGGTTGACCAAGGTCTGCAAGACCTGGTCCTGCGTCTTGATCGTCTGGGCACTGGCCTGGTAGTTGCGCTGCTGGGTGATCATATTCACCAGTTGCGCGGTCAGATCGACGTTCGATTCCTCGATCGAGGATGAATTCAGCACACCAAGGCTGCTGGAACCCGGCGCCCCGACCAGCGGCGGGCCGGAAACCGAGCTTTCGGCCCACTGGTTGTTACCAAGATTGACCAGGCCGGTCGGCGCCCTGAAATTGGCCAGCACCACCTGCCCGAGGTCACGCGACTGGCCATTGGTGTAGCGCCCCTGAATGACGCCATCTGAGCCGACGGTAATACCCGCTAGGCTACCGGCGGTATAACCGCCTTGCGTCAGGGAGGTCACACCCGAGTCGGTACCATACTGGGTGGTACCGGCAAAATTGATCGTACCCGGCGACCACGGCGACGTGGCTCCCGTGGTCAAGGTAAAACTGCCGGCAGGAATCGCCACTGTCGCTGAAGACGAAAGCGCTCCCGAACTGGAAAAAGTCATGTTCCCCAACGAGACCGGCGTTGCTCCATCCAGTGTGGCATGAGCGGCCCACTGGCCCGGCGTTGCCGATTTCACATAGTAGGTGGTCAGCGTATGCGCCACTCCGAGCGTGTCATAGACCGACATGCCAGTGGAAAAATTGTAGGTCAGCGGATTTGCATAGTTGAACGCCAGAGCCGGTGCAGTTTCGCGCGAATCCAGATTGATCACTGCGGTCATATTGCCGGAAAGCGCGTCGCTGGTTGCCCTGGGCGGAATCGCTGCAGAGGAAAGCTGCAAATCAACCGGCGTCGAAGCGACGACGTTGCCGTTCGTGTCAACGGGGTAGCCGGTCAGCCGCTGCTCCCTGTCGTTCACGATGTAGCCGGCGTTGTTCAGGTGAAACTGGCCGTTACGTGAATAAGTGATGGCGTTGTTCTCGCTGATGCGGAAGAAGCCGCCGCCATTGATGGAGATGTCCAGCGGGTTGTTCGTGGTCGTAATGTTGCCCTGCGTGAATTGCTGCTGGACGGCCGACATCGTTGCACCGATACCCACTTGCGAGGCTCCGCCACCAGACAGCGAAGCCGCATACACATCGGAGAAATGGGGGGTCGCACTCTTGAAACCAACCGTGCCAGCGTTGGCGATGTTGTTGCCGACGACGTCCAGTGCCTGCGACGAGGCATTCAGACCACTCAAACCTTGTTGGAAAGACATTTTCTATCTCCTGCCTTAGAGAATTTGCTGGACATCCTTGAAGGCCACATTGCCCTGTGCACCCAGATCAAGAAGGAAACCACCGTTGCTGCGAACTACAGCATTAACCATGCCAACCTGCAGTGCCGTCGATTCGATCTTGTTGCCGCCACTCTGGGCTTCGACCTTGAACTTGTAGGTGCCATCGGGCATCTGGGTACCATCAGCCTTCTTGCCATCCCAACTGAAGGCCACGGTGCCAGCCGCACGCGCGCCGAGTTGCTGTGTCTGCAGCACGTTGCCGGCGCCATCCAGCACGCTCACCGTTACCTGATCCGCCGCTGCAGCCAGCGATGCACCACCGAGCGCTGCGCCACCGGAAAGCGGCAAATTGTTGCCGGCCACCAGGACATGTTTGCCGATCAACCCTGCCGCCTGCATGCTCTGGCCGCTGTCGTAGATGTCGAGCATCTTGCCGAGCGTCACATTCAGCTTCTCGATGCCGCTGATCGTATTGATCTGCGCCAACTGGCTGGTCATCTGGGCGTTGTCCATCGGGTTCAGCGGATCCTGATTCTTCAACTGCGTCGTCAGCAGCTTCAGGAAGCGGTTCTGGATATCTTCTGCATCGGTGGTCGATTTGCCCGACGAACCGGCGCCGAGGGAGGCGAACACGTCGTTCGCGCTACTGCTTGAGGTGGATTGCACGCTTGCCATGGTCTAGCTCCTTTTACTGGCCGAGCTGCAAGGTGCGCAGCATCAGCGTCTTGGCGGTATTCATTACATCGGCGTTGGTCTGGTACGAGCGCGAAGCCGAGATCATGTTGGTCATTTCCTCGACCACATTCACGTTCGACATGGTCACGTAGCCCTCGCCGTTGGCAGCCGGATTG
>JAUPVD010000397.1 GCA_030917225.1 Pseudomonadota bacterium | reverse complement strand
CGAGGGCCAGAAGAAGCAGGTGGTGTCGCCACTGTCGTTGATCGTCACCGCCTTTGCCCGCGTGCAGGATGCGCGCCGCACGCTGACGCCGCAACTGAAGCTCGATGCTGGCGAGACCGACCTGCTGCTGATCGACCTCGGCGCTGGCAAGAATCGCCTCGGCGGCTCGGCACTGGCGCAGGTGTTCAACGCCACCGGCAGCGAGGCGCCGGACGTCGATGCCCCGGAACAGCTGGCCGCGTTCTTCGCTGCGGTGCAGAAGCTGGCGACCGAAAATCTGCTGCTCGCCTATCACGACCGCGCCGACGGCGGCCTCTTTGCCACCGTCACCGAAATGGCTTTTGCCGCGCACTGCGGCGTTTCCCTCGACATGGACGGCCTCTGCTACGACCCGCTGATGGCCGATGTCGATGGCAATGAGAAAAAGCCCGACCAGCTCGGCGGTCGGTCTTTCGAAAAGCTGATGCGTGCGCTGTTCAACGAGGAACTCGGTGCCGTCGTGCAGATCCGCCGCAATGACCGCGAACCGGTGATGCGCGTGCTGCGCGCTGCCGGCCTCGGTGCCTGCTCGCAGTTCATCGGTTATCCGAACCCGTGGGACGAGGTGCGCGTCATCCGCAACGCCAAGCCGGTGCTGCGCGAGAAGCGTGTCGAGCTGCAGCGTGCCTGGTCGGAAACCAGCTTCCGCATGCAATCCCTGCGCGACAACCCGGAATGTGCGCAGCAGGAATACGACCGCATTCTTGATGCCAACGACAAGGGGCTGTCGGTTTCGCTGAGTTTCGATCCGGCGGAAGATATTGCGGCTCCGTTCATTGCAACAGGGGCCCGCCCGCAAGTCGCCATCCTGCGCGAGCAGGGCGTCAATGGCCATGTCGAAATGGCTGCGGCCTTTGACCGCGCCGGCTTTGCGGCGGTGGACGTGCATATGAGCGACATCCTCGCCGGCCGCGTCTTCCTCAAAGACTTCAAGGGTGCCGTCGCCTGCGGCGGCTTCTCCTACGGCGATGTGCTTGGCGCCGGTCAGGGCTGGGCGCGTACCATCCTCTTCAACAGCCGCGCCCGCGACGAGTTCTCGGCCTTCTTCGGCCGTACCGACACCTTTGCACTGGGCGTCTGCAACGGCTGCCAGATGATGAGCGCGCTGAAGTCGCTGGTGCCCGGCGCCGACCACTGGCCGCGCTTCGTGCGCAACCGGGTCGAGCAGTTCGAGGCCCGTTTCACGATGGTCGAAGTACCGGAATCGCCTTCGCTCTTCCTTGCCGGCATGGCCGGCAGCCGCATGCCGGTGGTTGTCTCGCACGGTGAGGGGCGCGCCGATTTTTCGGAGACCGGCGATGCTGCCAAGGTGCTGGCCGCGATGCGCTATCTGGACAATGCCGGCAATGCCACCGAGGTCTATCCGTACAACCCGAACGGATCACCCGGCGGTCTGACGGGCGTCACTACCGCCGATGGACGCTTCACGATCATGATGCCGCACCCGGAGCGCGTTTTACGAACGGTGCAGATGTCCTGGCACCCGGAAAACCTCGGTGAAGATTCGCCGTGGATGCGCATGTTCCGCAATGCCCGCAGCTGGGTCGGCTGATCACCTCGGGCGAACGGGCAAACAAAAAGGGCGCGGTCTAAACCGCGCCCTTTTTCGTGATGTGGTGAAACCGGCTTACTGCACCTTGGCCTTGGCGCGCAGGCCCTCGATCATCTTCTCGACGACCTGCTGGTTGGCGCGCTGGGCCAGTTGCGGCTTGATCGCCTCAAAGGCTGGCGCTTCCAGCGGGCGGGTGTCGTCCATCTGGATCACGTGCCAGCCGAAATCGGTCTTGACCGGGACTTCCGTGTACTTGCCCTTGGCCAGCTTGGTCAGTGCGTCGGCAAACGGCGGCACGTAGCTGCCGGCAGCACTCCAGCCGAGTTCGCCACCGTTATCCTTCGAGCCTGGGTCCTTCGACTGCTTGGCCAGTTCCTCGAACTTGGCACCCTTCTTCAGGTTGTCGATGATGGTCTTGGCCTGCTCTTCGGTCTCGACGAGGATATGGCGAGACTTGTACTCGGTACCGCCCATCTTCGTCTTGATCATGTCGTATTCGGCCTTGAGCTGGGCATCGCTGACCGGGTTCTTCTTCACGTAATCCTGAATCAAGGCGCGGATCAGTACGGCCTGACGCGCCATTTCCATTTGCGAGGCGATGGCCGGGTTCTTGTCGAGGCCGCTCTTCTTGGCTTCCTGCAGCAACAGTTCGCGGCGGATCAGTTCTTCGCGAACGGCGTTACGCAGTTCTGCGGAATCCGGCATGCCCTGGTTCTTCTGCTCGGCATAGAACGCATCGAAGGTACTTTGCGGAATGGCGACGCCATTGACGGTCACTGCACCTGCCTTGGCGGGCGCTTTTTCTGCGGCGACGGCCGGCAGCGACAGAAGGGCGCCGGCAAGCAGGGCGACGGCCAGTTTCGAAGGAGTGTGCATGGATCGTTTTCCTCGTTGGGGGTGAAGGTGGGTCAATTGTGAATCAGTCGTGAGTCAATCGTGAGTCAAATCGGGGGTTCGCAAGCGGATGATTATACTTCGTCCGGCGCCAAAGCCTTGATGCCCAGCGCATGAATTCGCGTGCGCATCAGATCGCCCAGCAGGGAGAATACCTGCCGATGGCGGGCGACCGTGCTTTTTCCGACAAACGCGGCAGAAACCAGTACCAGGCGGTAGTGTCCGCCCTCGCGCGCACCGGCGTGGCCGGCGTGCAGGTGGGAGTCGTCGGCAAACTCGAAACGCAAGGGCTCCAGTGGTGCCAGCCGCTCACGCAGCAGAGCTTCCACCGGCGCTTCAGTTGTGGACTCGACTTCGCTCATCAGGCCGGCAGTACTTTCTTGAAAGGCTTGACGGTCACTTTTTCGTAAACGCCAGCAGCCACGTAGGGGTCGGCATCGGCCCAGGCCTTCGCGGCTTCGAGCGAGGCGAACTCGGCAATGATCACGCTGCCGGAAAAGCCGGCGGGTCCGGGGTCCGGCGAATCAATGGCCGGACAGGGGCCGGCCAGCAGCAGCCGGCCTTCAGCCTGCAACGCCTGCAGGCGGGCAACGTGGTCGGGGCGGGCGGCCATGCGCTGATCCAGCGTACCGGCGCGGTCCTCGCCGATGATGACGTAAAACATCATTGTTTCTCCTCAATGTACTTGGACAGCAGCAGGCCCTGCACCAGCACGAATATCAGCATCAGGCCCATGCCGCCGAAAAGCTTGAAAGTGACCCAGTCGTCGGTCGAAAAATTGTAGGCCACTGCCAGATTGGCAATACCCATGAAGACGAAGAAGCCGATCCACGAGAGGTTCATCCGGTTCCAGGCGACATCCGGCAGCTGCATCTGCTCGGACAGCAGGCTTTTCATCAGGTTCTTTTTCATGAACAGCGCGCCGCCACCCAGAATGCCGGCAAACAGCCAGTAGAGAACGGTCGGCTTCCACTTGATGAAGGTTTCGTCCTGCAGCAATAGCGTCGCGCCACCGAAAACGGTGACGATGACCAGGCTGACCCAGAGCATCGTGTCCACCTTGCGATGGCGATACCAAACCCAGCCGATCTGGGCGAAGGTGGCAACGATGGCAACGGCGGTAGCGACGAAAATGCCCGCCACCTTGAAAGCGATGAAAAACAGGATGACGGGGAAAAGGTCGAATAGAAACTTCATGGAAACTTTGCAGGCGGGTGCGTTTGGAGTCGGGCGATTATGGCCGATTCGCGGCTTTGCTGTCCATCGTGACGGGCTGGCGGAGTGTGTTGGCGGAGCACTGACCTTTGCATGCTGCGAGGTTATACTGGCATTTCTGCTGCAGTGAGACCGAGAGAGGCCCATGAACCGGATCGCCATAATCGACGATAGCGACATCAACCTGACGCTGCTCAAGCATCTGGTCAACAAGCTGGGGGACTGCGAACCGCTGTTGTTTGTCGAGTCTCCCGTGGGTTTGCAGTGGTGTACCGACAACGTGCCGGATCTGGTCATCGTCGATTACATGATGCCGGATCTTGATGGCATTGGCTTCATCCAGCGTTTTCGCGCCTTGCCAGGCCGGGCCGACATTCCGGTGCTGATGATCACTGCCAACGACGACAAGGAAATCCGCTACGAGGCGCTACAGTGCGGTGCCAACGATTTCCTCACCAAACCGGTCGACACCGTCGAGTTCCGCGCCCGTGCCACCAACATGCTGGCCTTGCGGGCCAGCCAGCGGCGCATGGCCAACCGCAACCAGGAACTCGCCGACGAAGTGCGCAAGGCAACGGCGGAAATTCGTGCCCGCGAACAGGAACTGCTGTTCCGCATGTCGCGCGCGGCCGAATTCCGCGACCCCGAGACCGGCGCCCATATCCAGCGCATGGCCCACTATTCGGCGCTGATCGCCGGCCGCCTTGGCCTCGGCGAGGCAACGCAGGAACTGCTGCTGCAGGCGGCACCGATGCACGATGTCGGCAAGATCGGCATTCCCGACTACATCCTGCTCAAGCCGGGGCGGTTGACGCCGGAAGAATTCGAAGTCATGAAGAGCCATGCCCGGCTCGGCCACGAGTTGCTGCAGGGTAGTGGTTCCGAGATTCTGCAGGCCGGTGCGCAGATTGCGCTGAGCCACCACGAGAAATTTGACGGTTCGGGTTATCCGGTCGGCTTGAAGACCGACGGAATCCCGCTCTTTGGCCGTATCGTCGCTGTCGCCGACGTCTTTGACGCACTGACCTCGGAACGCCCGTACAAGAAGGCCTGGAGCCTGGAGCAGTCGCAGGCCTTCCTGCGTGACGGTAGCGGCACGCATTTCGACCCGCGTTGCGTCGAGGCCTTCCTTGCTGCCTGGGATGATGTGCTCAAGGTGCGCGAGCAGTTCCACGATGAAGAGGTACCGGACCGGTGATCGTGTCGCGCCTGCTGGCGTTGCTCGTTCTGGCTGCATTCGCGCTGGTGGCGCGCGCGGAGACCTATGAATTGCTTGTCGTGCCGCAGTTCCAGGCGACGGAAATCCATCGCGACTGGCAACCCCTGGTCGATCGGATTCGCGCACTGTCCGGTGTCAGCCTGAAGCTGCGGCACGTGCGCTCGATTCCAGAATTCGAAACGGAATTCCAGCATGGCACGCCGGATTTCGTTTTCATGAACCCTTATCACGCGGTCATGGCAAGGCAGGCGCAGGGTTATGTGCCGCTGGTGCGCGACGGCGGCAGACTGACCGGGGTTCTGGTGGTCAAGAAGGATGGCCCGGTCAAAAGCCTGGCAGCACTGTCCGGCAAGGAACTGGCGTTTCCTGCCCCCAACGCCTTCGGTGCCTCACTCTACATGCGCGCATTGTTGC
>JAUPVD010000396.1 GCA_030917225.1 Pseudomonadota bacterium | reverse complement strand
TCTGGCCCCAGGGCAGCAGATAGCCGAAGAAGCCTTCCGCCATGAGCAGCAGGAAAATGATGCAGCCGAAGATCCACACCAGCTCGCGCGGCTTGCGGTACGAGCCGTAAAGCATGCCGCGGAACATGTGCAGGTAGACGACGATGAAGAAGGCCGAGGCACCGGTGGAGTGCATGTAGCGGATCAGCCAGCCCCATGGCACGTCTCGCATGATGTACTCGACCGAGGCAAACGCGATCGGCACGCCGTTGGCGTTCAGCGAAGCGTCCGGCTTGTAGTGCATGACGAGGAAGATGCCGGTGACGATCTGGATGACCAGAACGAGCAGCGCCAGCGAGCCGAAGAAGTACCAGAAGTTGAAGTTCTTCGGTGCGTAGTATTCCGACAGGTGACCCTTCCACATGGCGGTGGCCGGGAAACGGGCATCGACCCACTCCAGAACGTTGCCCTGGATGGAACCGTCGGATTTGTATTTTTCGAAGTTGGTGCTGGCCATGACTTACGCCCCCTTCTTGTCTTCGCCGATCAGGATGCGACCGTCGGCGATGTAGTAGTGCGGCGGCACCTCGAGGTTGTCCGGTGCCGGCTTGCTCTTGTAAACACGACCGGCAAAGTCGAACGTGGAGCCGTGGCACGGGCAGAGGAAGCCGCCTTGCCAATCGGCCGCCATGCCTTCTTCGGCGCCCTTCTTGAACTTCGAGGATGGCGAGCAGCCGAGGTGAGTACAGATGCCGACGGTAACCATGATTTCCGGCTTGATCGAGCGCGTCTCGTTCTTGGCGTAATCGGGCTGCATCTTCTTTTCCGACTTCGGGTCGGCCATCTGATCGTCGAGCTTCGCAAGCGTCTCGAGCATTTCCTTGTTTCGGTTGATGATCCATACCGGCTTGCCGCGCCATTCGACGGTCATCATCTGACCCGACTCAAGCTTGCTGATATCGACCTCGACCGGCGCACCGGCCGCCTTGGCACGCTCGGAAGGCAGCAGGCTGGAAACGAACGGCACCAAAGCCGCCAACGCTCCAACCCCACCGACGGCTGCGGTCGTGACGACAAGACGCCGCCGGCCACAGTCCACTTTGCACTCATTGCTCATAGCGCTGATCCCTAGGACAAAGATAAATGGGAAGAAACCAAACCCGTAATTATACCGATTTTGGACGCTAATTGAACCCTTTGCGGGTCCTAAACCCCGGAAATTAGGCTAGCCGGCAAGCGGTCGGCGCTCGCGAACAGCCTGCGCCAGCGTGCCGCTGTCGACGTACTCAAGCTCACCACCCACGGGCACACCGCGGGCAATCCGACTGACGCTGATGCCTTTGCTCTTGAGCAATTCCGACAAATAATGAGCCGTCGCTTCGCCCTCGTTGGTGTAATTGGTCGCCAGAATCACCTCCTGCACGACGCCGTCGCAAGCACGCGCCAACAAACGGTCGAGTTTCAGTTCGCGCGGCCCAATGCCGTCAAGCGGCGAAATGCGCCCCATGAGCACGTAATACAAACCGCTATAGGCGTGCGACTGCTCCATCATGTTCATGTCGACAGGTGTTTCGACGACACAAAGCAAGCTCGCATCGCGTCGTGGCGAGGCACAGCGTTCGCAGATGTCTGCTTCGGTGAAGGTATTGCAGCGCTGACAATGATGGATGACCTGCAACGCCTGCTCGAGGCTGGCTGCCAGATGCTGCGCGCCCTTTCGGTCACGCTGCAACAGGTAGTAAGCCATGCGTTGGGCAGACTTTGGGCCGACACCAGGGAGACAGCGCAGCGCCTCGATCAGACTTTCAAGACTGGAAGGATTCACAAAATTATCCGGCGCTACGCACGCAAAGAGGCAGTATTTTTCTTCTGCTACCCCTGCGATTCATTATCAGAACGGCATCTTGAAACCGGGCGGGAGGTTGAGGCCCGCCGCAAACCCAGCCATGCGCTCCTGGGAAATCTGCTCGCCCCGCCGCACCGCATCATTGAACGCAGCAGCGATCAGATCTTCCAGCATTTCCTTGTCATCCATGACCGACGGATCAATGCTGACACGGCGCACATCATGGGAGCAGGTCATGGTCACCTTGACCATGCCGGCTCCGGACTGACCTTCGACTTCAACTTGCGCAAGTTGCTCCTGCGCTTTTTTCATATTTTCCTGCATCTGCTGAGCCTGCTTCATCAGGCCAGCAATTCCGCCTTTCATCATGGTGCTGATTCCTCAAATCGGTTTGATGGATGATTCAACGAGTTGCGCGTCGAACATCTCGATGACGTCGCGCACAAATCCGTCCTGTTCGATTGCCGCCACAGCCTTGTCCTGGCGCTCCTCGCGTACACGCTGGGCGGCAGCTGCCGGCGTAGCGCTGTCAGTGTCGGCGAGCTCGATGCGAAGCATCAGCGGCCGGCCAAAATGCTCGGAGATCGCCTGCTGCAGCTTGTCCTGTGCAGGTTTCATCTGCAGATGCCGATGCACGGGCGATAGCCGAAGCGACACCTGGCCCTGCTCGATCTCGCGCAGTTCGCAGTGCTGTGCCAATTCGCGTGCCATTCCACCCAATTTCAGACTCGGCAGAATCTGATGCCAGTCCGTTTTGACGCCAACGGCGGCCATGGGAGCAGGGGAAGCAGGTTTTGCAGGGGCCACCACACGTGGGGCAGCAGACTCCATCGCCACAGAACCGCCGGACGGCGGTGCCAATTCGACCGCTCGGTAGCTGGCTTCCGGTGCACGCGCCAAGGTCGCGGTTCGCTGTACAGGCGCCGCTGGTGTCGCGCGCCGAGCCGACTGGGCTGATTGTTCGGAAGATTCAGGCCGGAAAGCCAACAGCCGCAACAGTGTCATGACGAAGCCGGCGTACTCATCCGGTGCCAGCGGCAATTCCTGGCGGCCATGGATGGCGATCTGATAAGCGAGCTGTGCGAATTCGATATCGATCCGTGACGCAAGATCAAGCAATCTGCCCTGTTCCGGCAGATCGTCGGCAACGGCATCCGGCGCCAGCTGGGCTACCTGTATTCTGGTCAGCAAGCTGGCCAATTCCTGCAGCGCTGCGTCGAACGAGAGACTGCGCGTGGCCATGTCGTCAGCGATCCGCAGCATACGGGCCGCATCAGCATCGAGAAGCGCTTCGACCAGATCAAACAGATAGTCGAGATCGACTGTTCCCAGCATCTCGCGAACCTGGGATTCAACAACATTGCCCGAACCGTGAGCGATCGCTTGATCAAGAAGCGATAGCGCGTCGCGCATTGAACCTGCAGCCGATCGAGCCAGCAGATTCAGTGCCCCGCCATCAAAGCCAACTCCCTCCGCTTCCAATATTCGGGTCAGATGTCCGCTGATGGATGGCGGCGACATCTGCTTCAAGTTGAATTGAAGGCAGCGCGACAACACCGTAACCGGAATTTTCTGCGGGTCGGTAGTGGCCAGAATGAACTTGACGTGCTCCGGCGGCTCCTCAAGCGTCTTCAACATGGCGTTGAACGCCGAGTTGGAAAGCATGTGAACTTCGTCGATCACATAGACTTTGTAGCGGCCACGGGTCGGCGCATAGACGGCGTTTTCAAGCAACTGCCGCATCTCATCGACTTTGGTGTTGGTTGCCGCATCCACTTCAAGCAGATCGACGAAGCGGCCGGAATCGATTTCCATACAGGAAGAGCATTCACCACACGGGGTCGCTGTTACCCCTGATTCGCAGTTCAGCGACTTGGCAAGAATGCGCGCAATCGTCGTTTTGCCAACGCCACGGGTACCAGTGAAAAGATAGGCGTGGTGCAGGCGCTGTTCGGAAAGGGCGTGCGTCAGTGCACGCACAACGTGCTCCTGACCGACCAGTGTAGCGAAGGATTTCGGGCGCCATTTCCGCGCGAGAACTTGGTAACTCATCGTGCGAATTGTACCCCAGACGATGCATCAGCCCAGAACGGCCAACTGGAGAAAAACCGAAAAAGTTGAAGGGTGGCGAGCCTGACCCCCGGCACTTGCAGACAGTAGCTGTGGCTGCTTCCTTCCGGACCTGACCAGATTCACCACCCTGCAATGCGGGGAGACCCGCCACCTGCGAATTGTATCAGAACTGCCTGCTGTTCGTTGAATTCAGGGGGTTTTTACGAGGGGATATCTGAAAATTGAACACCCCCGAAGCTGATTAGCTTAGGGGGTGTTTTTATGGGGTAGCCTGGCGGTGACCTACTTTCGCACACGGGAAGTGCACTATCATCGGCGCGGTTTCGTTTC
>JAUPVD010000395.1 GCA_030917225.1 Pseudomonadota bacterium | reverse complement strand
CTGAAAACCTTTGCCTCAGACAGCGCTCTGGCAAAAACGAAACTAAAGGAAGAGCAAGACCTGACGCTTGCCCACAAAGACGAACTGCAAAGCTACCTTGACCTCATCAAGGTGTCGAACCCCGAGGTAAAAACCAGCGCTGAAGACAAGGTGCGTGACCCCAGCAAATACAACTCCGACGCCTATGGCGTGATTGACCGGGAGAAAGTCGACAACACCTATCTCGTCATGAGGTTTGGCAATAATGCACTGACTATCGCCAATACCTATGTAGACGGCGAATATTGGTTCACGCCGTTTGCGTTCAGGAACGGGCAAAGTAATGATCCGGGCTATGCGCCAGGGCTGGGGTTGACGCATGTGGATGCGGCGGCGTTGACCAAGCATGAAGCAGAAAACAAAGGGAATGGCACCCCGTATGTGCCGATCGACCGCTTTGTCTTATCCTATGCGCCGACCAACGGCGGTCTGCTTGATACGACAGGCACTTCTGTTTCCAAGATGGGGTTCGATAGCGCACCGGTTGTCGCCTTGCGCAATCAGCAGCAGGCGATTCAGGCCAACGGGCAGCCCGTGTATTGGGTCGCACACAGTCGAGGTGGCGAAGATTTTGCGCAAGCGGCTAGTGGGGCGAATGGGGAGCTTAAAATGAACAACGTGGTATTCCACGCCGGCGCCAATACTAGTTTCATGACTGAGCAGATTTTGGACGCTAAACAAATCAAGACATTTAACGGTGGCTACCGCGACTCACCGAACGATCTCGTTCCTCAATACGTCGGACTTCGAGCGCTTACCTCGCCGCTAAACTTCATATACGCACTCATCGCTTCGCCCTGCATATTTTTCTGTTCGGCAGAGAACAGCCCACATACCCTGCCTTACGATTGGCCGAATCTTTTGAAGGAGTAGTGGCGATGCCCTATTTGCACAGATTAATGATTGGAATTCTCTCGGTGGCAGCCCTATCTAGTATTCAGACGGCACTTGCCGGCGACAACGTGAGCGACAAAGCCGAGCAACGGCGACAGGGTCAGATCAAGGAAGAAGAGCGGCAACAAAAGCTCCGGCAACTCTACGACCGCATGGCAAGAGAAGGAATCAGCCGGGATGCAGTGGAGGCGCTCGGTACCCTTGGTTCCAGGACGTATCTCGATCTCGGACCAATAAGGGTTCCGCCCTACGCCATGTACAACATGATCTTGGCAGGAAAAGTCCTCAAACCCAGCGATCACTACCGCTTCGAGCTCGACGAGCACATCCTGACCATGGTCGTGCCCGATGCGATCGTCGGCTCATCCTGGATCGTGCCGTATGCCGACAGCCGCACCGAGCCGGAAAGAGATGCTGCGCTGAAGAGATCGAAGGGGGGGCTGCAGGTTGCCAATCTGGCCTGGCACTACGGCACCGGAATCTGGCCGCTCTTCATCGGCTGGAAAGGGCGCATGAATATGTCTATCACTTATACCGATGTGCGGATCGTAAAAAATGCAGAGGATATTTCGACACCGGAGAAATTGCGGCAACGCGCCAGCACGCTCCAGAAAGGCCGGATTCCGTCACAGGAGCAAATCAACTATTCGGAGAGCACTAAATACCTTGCGCATACCCGCATCTATCTTGGCGCCGAAACAATTGTTATTAATGGCCGGGCTTGGATACGAGAAGCGATGAACGAACATTACAGCCGGAGCTATATCTATAGAACGGCACTGCTACCTGACCGGATGCTGAGCATCTTGATTGACATGCCGCAATTCGATTACAACGGCAACCCGGATGCGACGAGCTATCCCGACCCTCTCAAACAGGCCATTGCGCAAATGGAAGCGATGATGGCCTCGCTGCGGGTGGCAAAGCGCAGCGACGACGGCAAAGCCGATCCGTTTGTTATTGAGCGCGTCGAGCCTGGGCCGCTTCCCGTTCGCGAGAAACGCCCCGCCGCCGATTAGTCATTCCCCTCTGCTCGTTAGGTGCCGCAGTAAACCACGCTACCCAACGCTGAACTTCACCCATTACAAAGCAAAGGTGCGACGTGCTTCGATACGCCGTTCTGTTGTCATCACTGATTCTCTCGGCCTGCTCGGGGTATCTCGGCCGGGCCGTGACCGATGTGCCGTTCAAGGTCGACGGTGGCAGAACCGTCATGTTGCCGATGACCAGTGCCGGTGCGTTACCCGGCGAGAATGACCTTTACAAGATCGAAGTGGCTGGGGTGAATGCCCAATTGGCTCCCGGTCAGCCCGATCAGTCGACGCTGACCTGGGTGTTCTCAGCGCTCATCAAGAAATCAGTACCGATCGAATCAGTCACCGTCGAGCATGTCGCCGAGAACGGTGATCTCTTGCCGCTGGTTGATGACCGTGCTGTGTCGCTGAAGGCGCAGAGCTGGCTCGGGCGCAGCGTTCCGCAACCCGTGACGCAAGAGGCGGTACCGTGGCTCTACCACAGTGGCAATTCGAGCTTCTTGTTCAAGTTCACGATTCGTGTGGTGGGTGAGCCCCCGAGCGTCATCTACCAGCCTTCACTCATCAACCATCAGGTAAAGACGATTTATCTGGATGCCATCGGAAACAAAAAGAGCCGTTGAGTAGTGCCAGAACTTCTATTACCAGCAAGGAACAAACCAATGAAAAAGATTATCTGCGTCGGGCTGTTCGTTTGCATGTCGACGCTGACCGGCTGTCTGGCGACTGCCCCGGTCAGTCAGCAAACGAGGATCGATGAAGTGCCGATGTATGGTGGCATTGATCGAATGGCGATTCCGGAGTTGAGAGCTGCGGATGCAAAGTTCATTTCCGACGTCTCCGCACAATTCGGTTCCAGGGAGAATGCTGCGGTCACCTGGGTCAATCGTGGCTTCAAGTTGCAGCAAGAGGGGCAACTCGGCATGGCCATGCGACGCTTCAATCAAGCCTGGTTACTGAATCCGAAGCACCCCGAGGTCTACGCCGGCTTTGCCTCGGTATTGCACGACCAGGGAAAAAACTGCGAAGCGATGAAGATGATGGACAAGGCGCTCGAACTGGATCCACCAAAGTTTCAGGGAATCTACCCGGATGCGGGGCGCATAACGACGCTTTGTGCGGTGAGCGACAAGCGTCTGTCGGCCGAAGGCAAGAAGCAGCTGTTCGAGCGTTCGGAAAAGCTTTACCAGTTAGCCGAATCGATCGAGCCAAACAAGCGCTATGTCTATGCCTCCTGGGCCACAGCCTACTACTGGCGAGCTCAATACGCGGATGCTTGGAGAATGATTGCCAAGGAGCGGGCGGCAGGAGGCAGCCCCAGTGAAAAATTTCTCGGTCTGCTAAAAGCGAAAATGCCGGAACCGGAAAATTTGGGGAATCTTGGTAGCCAGTAGCCAAGAAAACAAAGGGAGCGCCACGATCCCCCTTTTAGGCCGGGCTGGCACGAAAACCGTGTTTTTGTTTGCGACTCTCACTATACTGAATGGATAAGAAAACAGTCCGAAACGCCAGAGGAGACGAGCGATGGAGAAAAATCTGCGCGGCATCCTGCCTGAAGGGATGCTGACCGATAACTTCAGCATCGATACTGAGCACGAGGAAATCTTTTCGCGCATTCAGCGGTTGCAGCGAGAGGATCTGGAGGCTGAGGATCGTTTTTTTGGCCAGATGACCGATTTGCTGACTTGTCTGGCGGATCACTTCGCGACGGAAGAGCAGCTTGCCGCAGACGCCGGGGTGGTGTTTTTCCTGCATGGGCAGAATCATGCCCAGAATTTGCGCCTGTTTACCAAGGCTATCGATGAAGTAAAAGGTGGCCGGATGGAGCCGCGTATTTTTTTGCGCTACATCGACTATTGGTTTGAGCAGCACATCAGCGAGTTCGATAAGCCCTTTGTCCGCCAGCTACAGACCCGCGCTGATTCTGCCCGAAAGGCGGAGGATGGCGGTGCTGATCAGTTGTCTGTTTAAAAAGCCCCGGAAAATTCGGCGTCGCAGCTTGTCTGCGAGGCGTTCACTCGCTCTGGTCGGCAGCCTGTTCCGGCGCCACCTTTGGCAGGTATAGCGTGAAGGTCGTGCCAGTTCCCTGTGTGCTGCTGACGTCGATGCTGCCACCCAGAATCCGGGTGACGAGGTTGTAGACAATGTTCAGTCCGAGCCCGCTGCCACCCTGGCCAAGACGCGTCGTGAAGAACGGGTCGAAAATGTGCTTGAGGTGCTCGGCATCCATGCCGTGACCATTGTCGGAAAAGCGCAGTTCAATGAAGCCGGAGTCGGGTTTGTCTTGCGCGAAGAGATGCATTTCGCCCTCCGACAGGCCGTCGAAACCGTGCAGCAGGGAATTGTTCACGAAGTTCGTAACAACCTGGCCGAGCGGCCCTGGGTAGCTGCTCATTACCAGCCCGTCAGCGATGTTTAGTGACAGGTGATAGGGAGTTTTACGCAGCGTCGGTGCCAGGGTGGCAAGGATCTCACCCATCATGGTTTTCAATTCGAACTCGCGACGCCTGTCGCTGGTCTGATCGACGGCCACTTGCTTGAAGCTGTGGATCAGGTTGTGCGCCTGCTGCAGGTTGCGCATTAACATGTCGGTGCCGGCACAACTGGCGGTGATGTATTCGTTGATCTGCGAGCGCCGGATGCTGCCGCCTTCCACCTGCGCTGCAAATTCCCTGGCTTTTTCGTCCAGCGTCGTGGCAACCATGACACTGTTGCCGATGGGGGTATTCAATTCATGGGCGACGGCAGCAACGACGCGGCCGAGAGCGGCGAGTTTCTCGCTGCTAATCAGTTCGTTCTGCGCTCGGCTTAACGTTTCCAGTGTTTGCTGCAGCTTGTGGGTACGCTCGGCGACGCGTTTTTCCAGTTGTGTGTTGAGGTCACGGATCTGCGCTTCGACGCGGCGCTGATGGGTGACATCCCGAACACACCACACGAAAAATCGCCGCTGACCAATTTCCAGCATGCGCCCGGCGAGTTCGCTGTTGATGATGGTGCCATCGCGCCTTGCGAGATGTGCTTCGACAAGATCGCAACGGCCATAGCGTGCGATCAGGTTTTCAAAGGCGCGCCGCTCGTTCTCGTACTTGAACAGGTGCAGGAATTCCAGCGAGCGGGAAATGGCTTCGTCGTGGGAGTAGCCGAACAGCTTGGACCAGGATTCGTTAACGTCGCTGAGCAGGCCTGTTGAAAGATCGGTCAGAGCCAGTGGCAACGGCGATATCTGGAACAGGCTGGCGAATTTCTGTTCGCTTTCCAGCATGGCCGCTTCGGCTTCCTTGCGGACCGTGATGTCGCTTCCCGTGCCACGGTAACCGGTAAATATGCCGCTCTCGTCGAAAACCGGGTTGCCGCTGATCGACAGGTATTTGGCGCTGCTGTTCGCGGATATCGTCTTGTATTCGAAGTCGCGGAAAGGCAAATGGGCTTCGACGGTGGCGCGGTGTGCAGCCATGGCCTGCGGGCTGATGACGATCAGGTCTGATTCCCAGCGCTGCTTGCCGATCAGGGTCTTGGCCAGATCCGGAAATTCGCGGAAATTGCTGCCGGCAAAATGCGTGAAACGCAGGTTTTCGTCCTGTTCCCAATACCAGTCGGAGGTCAGGTCGGAAAGGTTGCGGTAGCGCACCTCGCTGTCGCGCAGCGCCCTCAGGCGGCTGGCGATCTCCGCAGCCATGGCATTGAAGGCCTGGGCGAGAGAGCCGATTTCGTCGCTGGAGTCGACATCAAGGCGAACGCTGTAGTCGCCGGCGGAAACAGCCTTGCTGGCGGCCTCCAGCTTTTTCAGGTGCCGGGTCAGCCAGATGCCGAGCAGGATCAGCAGGATGACCGAGAGGCTGACCTCTATGGCGGCGATGGTCAGGCTTTGCTGCATCAGCTTGCTGCGCGCTTCGACAAGAAAGCGTGTCGATACGCCGAACTGAAGCGCGCCATAGGGTTGCCCGGCAACCGTGATCGGGATGCGGGTGTCGAAGCGCAGGCTGTTGCCGCTGATGTCGATATTCTTGGTCGGCGTTGGTGTCGGCAGTGGCTGCGCGACAGGCCAGCCGTCGAGCGCCACCAGGCGGCCACGATTGTCCCAAAGCGCCAGATAGGCGATGCCTTGCTCCCGCTGGCTGGTCGAAAAGACGTCGAGAATCGGGCCGTAATCTTGCGCGGCGAGCGATGGGCCAACGGCTGCGTTGAGCAGCACCGAGACTTCCTTCAGGCGCAATTCTGCTTGCTCGACAAGGCTGGTCTCGATCAGGCGCACGCTGTTGACGACCAGCAGTGCCAGCATCGTCACCTCGACAATGACACTGCCGAGAATGAGCTTCCAGCGTAGCGAGAGGCCGCGGCGCATCGTGTCGCGTCCTAAGGCTCGCTGGCCAGAATACGCCGGGTCTCTGCAATGTAGACGTCGATTGTCTTCATGTAGGCCTCGGTCAGCGGAACGATGCCGTTGAAACCGCTGGTGGCAAAGAAATGCTCGCCGCCAGGTGTTTTCCCGAAACCGAGCAACGCCTTGCGCATGGCTTCTCGCTGCGCATCCGGCAGGCGTTTGTTGGCAAGGAACATCACGTTCGGCAGGCGGTCGGTGGTGTAGATGGTGCGAATATCCTGCTGCTGCCCCTCCGGGATTTGATTCAGCGTGAAGATGGCGGTGATGGCCGCGTCGACATCGCCACGTGCCACTGACAGTAGCGACGAGTTCTGGGTGACCGCCGGGACAATCTGCATGTCGTCCAGTTTGACACCCTGCTTCTGAAGATCCTTCAGCGTCACGATGGAAACCAGCACCAGATGATCGTTGACGGCGACGGAGCGCCCTTTGAGATCCTGAATATCACGGATATTCGAATTCTTGTGTACAGCAACAATGCCCTTGAGCGGGCTTTCAAAACCGGCAACCGGCTGGTAGCCGGCTTCCAGTTGCGCCAGACGCCCCATGTGGGCGGCAGTGATGACGGCATCAAAATCCGGCTTGATGATGCGCTTGACGTGGGTGCGGATGTCGGGTGCCGTGTAAAGCTCGACGGGGCGCTGCATTTCCTGCGCGAGATGGCTGCGCAGCGGTTCAAAAAGCTTGAGCAGGACATTGGTGGTCAGGTAGGGCACAACTGCCACGCGCAGCGGCGGTGCTTCGTTGCTGGCGCCGGCAGGCGTGGCGAAGCAGAAAGTCAGCGCAAACAGAACGGCAGCAATGCGAATCATGGCGAGGCCTCCAGCGAGGGTTGGCTGCACTGCGCGTGGGGTGTTCAGGGATATTAGCGCAGACGCCGTTGTTTGGCAGTGCTATCTGACCGTCAGGCAGTCGGCAGCAGCAAGCTGGCACGGCAGTGATTTTGCCAGCCAGTTCGCGGCGGCAGGGGAGCCGTGTAAATGACCCAGCCAGAAGGCGGTGGTGGCTGCTTGCAGCAGTCGCACATGCACCTCGGCGCCGTTGCCTTGTCCGGCAAAGGTCAGGTGCCCGGCGCCATCGAGAACCAGCAGATACTGGTTGGGCGAGCAGCTGTGTTGGTAGGGAAGGCTGCGGTCGGCGGCGTCGATGTCGCCGGGGCCGATGCCGTCGTCGGCGCTGCCGGTGAGGTGCAGGCAGGGGAGCGTGATGTCGGCAAAGCGTTCGGGCAATGGTAGGTTGCCACCGCGTGCCGAGGGGCTGAACAGGATAGCTGCGGCGAGGCGAGAGTCGGCCGGGATGTCGTTGGCGCCGCGCCGTTCGCCAACCAGGCGCAGGGCGCTGACAGCACCATAGGAATGGCCGGCGATGCCGAAGTCGCTGGCGACCGTGTGTTTTTCTGCCTCATCCAGCGCGAACAGCAGGTCGGCCTGGCGAGCGGCCAGCTGCGCTTTGTCCACCGCCGTGCGCAGCAGGTGGCGCAGTGCCAGCGGTGAATCTCCTGCAGCCGCTTCATCGGTTCCCGGATGTTGCACGGCCATGCTTCCGATGCCCCAGGAAGCCCAGTGCTTGAGCCAGACTTCGCCGCTGCGGCAGCTGCCGCCGAGGCCGTGGGAGTAGATGACCAGCGGTGCTGTTTCGTCTGTCAGCGGCCGGTAGCGTTTCCAGAGAAGCCGGCGTGACCGGTGTGCGTCGAGCCACTCGCCGTCTTCGACCCTGAAGTCTTACGGCCCCGGCTTGCCGTAATCGGGGTTCATCCATGCGACCAGTCCACCATTCCCAACCAGGCGGTAAGCAGGACCACCACCCCGAAGGCGATGCGATACCAGGCGAAAACGGTGAAGTCGTGGCTGGAGATATAGCGCAGCAACCAGCGTACGCAGAGGAAGGCCGAAACGAAGGCGGCAACGAAGCCGACGATCCACATGCCGAGATCGTCGAAGCTGAGCAGGTGACGTTCCTTGTAGAGTTGGTAAGCCGTCGCCGCGCCCAGCGTCGGGATGGCCAGGAAGAAGGAAAACTCGGTCGCTGCCTTGCGCGACAGGCCGAAGAACAGGCCGCCGATGATCGTTGCGCCGGAGCGCGAGGTGCCCGGGATCAGCGCCAGTGCTTGCGCCAGCCCGAGCTTGAAGGCATCGACGACGCCCAGTTCATC
>JAUPVD010000032.1 GCA_030917225.1 Pseudomonadota bacterium | reverse complement strand
GAAGGTGGTGGAAGTTGAAGGGGCGTCAGCGGAGTCGGTGCGCCTGCTGGCGGCATAGGGGAGGGAAATCCCGCGATCAGCCGAGTACGGCGACCATCTCGATCTTTGGCGCGACCGAACGCACGACCTTCTGTATGCCGTGGCCGGGATTCGCTTCACGGTGCGAGACGAGCAACCCCATTTTTTCCAGCAGGCCGACATCCTTGGTAATGGCCGAGCGATTGCGATGCAGGCGTTGGGTCAGTTCGTTGATCGTTCGTGGCTCATGCATGACTTCCAGCACAAGGCGACGACGTGCCTCGGAGAGGACGGTGAACATCTTTTGCGGGTCCTCGAACGACAGGGTGACCTTCTCTTCAAAGGGCTTCCCGGTATCGGCGCGCCGGGCGGCATCGCGGGCGCGCGAGAAGAAACCTGCTACATCATCCGTGCGAACGACAACTTTGGTCATGATTTTCGGCCTCCAACAGATCTGACGATTTCCAGCCATTCCCGCTGGAAAATCTCCAGCGTTGCCTCGTAACTCTCGAACTCTACGGCTTCAACTTCGCCCATGAAATGACGATGATGGAAGCCATGTGCATTGTCGAATCCCAGAACCCGTCCATTGTCCCCGCGATGAATGGCGGGGTTGATGTATGCCAGGTTGTAACGCGTAACGACGACACGCCCTTTTTCCCGATAACCCCAGACCTCGTAGCTCAACAGTCCGCCGCCCGATTTCGGCTTCAGTTCGAAGCGCTCTTGTTCGAGCAGGGTTTCGTGCGGTAGCTTGGGCATCTGGGTAAAGATGGGGTTCAGGTGTGCTTTATGGTAGCACATCTGGTTGTGCTTAGCCTGGAGCTAAGAAGACCGAGGTGATGCTGAAGAGTGGGCAGACTTCGCGGCGGAAGGTCGTCAAAGTGCTTGCCGAGGGTGCAGGGGTGCTGCTCCTGCTCGGGTAGATACTACAAGCAGATGTGTCGGAGGCGAGTTGCTACTTCCAGAGAACCTTGGCGATTCTGGCTTTCGGTCAGATTAATGGATTGTTTCTGCGTGCAGACCAGATTTTTTGATTCTCGGCTGCAATGAACAACGTTTTGCCTCAAGCAGCTAAATCCCATGGATTCAAGTTTTGACACGGCGGCATCGAGAGAGCTTGTCGTTAATTTCAGGCCAGAGATGTAGGCAGAAAAATCTCGATCATCCTTGAATTCCTCTCCCGCATAGCTCGCATTCGCCATCAAGAATGACAGTAGCAGTAGCGTTCTTCCATGGCGCATTTTGTGCCTTCGGGAGAGTGAACCGGGAGGGTTGAGTGAGTCAGTGCGCGAATACGACACGGCCATCGACAATCGTCGTCGCCACCTGCCCCTGCATCCCGCAACCGATAAACGGCGTGTTCTTGCCCTGGCTGACAAGCCTATCGGCACTCACGGTCCACAGCTTGTCCGGATCGAAGACGCAGACATCGGCCGGTGCGCCGATGGCCAGGTGGCCGGCGTGGCTGCCGAGGATAGCGGCCGGGTCGCAGGTGATGCGGGCCAGCGCTTTGGCCAGCGGCAGCTTTTCGGCTTCGGCCCATTTCAGCGTCAGCGGCAGCAGCAGTTCGAGCGCGGTGGCGCCGGCTTCGGCTTCGCCGAAGGGCAACTGCTTGCCGTCTTCGTCGATCGGCGTGTGGTCGGAGCAGATCGCCGCCAGGCCGGAGGCGGCGGCGGCGGAGAGGGCTTCGCGGTCGCGCTGGGCGCGCAGTGGCGGGTTGAAGCGGGCGGCGCTGTCGAAGTAGCCGATGTCCATGTCGGTCAGGTGCAGGTGATGCACGCCGATGTCGCAGGTGACCGGCAGGCCTTCGTCGCGCGCACGCTGCAGCAGGGCAATGCCGGCGGCACTGGAGATGCGTGTGAAGTGCAGCCGGGCGCCGGTGCTGCGTACCAGTTCCAGTGCCGTAGCGATGGCCGCCGATTCTGCTGCCGCCGGAATGCCCGGCAGGCCGAGGCGGGAGGCGACTTCGCCGTCGTGGGCGACGCCGTCGCGGGCAAGATAGCTGTCCTGGGGTTGCAGGTGCAGGGTGTAGCCGAAGGTGGTGGCGTACTGCATGGCGCGCAGCAGCACTTGGGTGTCGACGATCGGTGCATTGCTGCCCTGCGAGAAGGCGATGCAGCCGGCGCGGGCGAGGCTGCCGAGTTCGGCCAGGGCCTCGCCCTTGAGGCCGGCCGTCAGCGCGCCGACGGGCAGCACGCGGGTGAGGCCGGCGTCGGCGGCACGACGCACGAGGCGTTCGACCAGGCCGGGTTCGTCGAGCGACGGGCGGGTGTCCGGCGGGCAGGCGAGCGAGGTGACGCCACCGGCAACGGCAGCAGCGAGTTCGTCTTCGAGGCCCGGCAGGCGGGCAGCGAGGTCGACCAGGCCGGGGCAGACGACAAAGCCGCCAGCCTCGATGATGCGGGCACCGGCAAAGCCGTCTGGTGCCTTGCCGATGGCTGCGACGCGGCCGTCGGCAAGGTGCAGGTCGAGAAGCTCGTCGATGCCATGCTTCGGATCGATCAGGCGGCCGTTCTTGATGGAAATTTTTTCGCTAGCCAT
>JAUPVD010000394.1 GCA_030917225.1 Pseudomonadota bacterium | reverse complement strand
GCCCTGCAGGGGCTGGTCGATCCCAACACGCAGAAGGATTTCGTCAGCAGCAAGTCGGCGAAGAACATCAAGGTTGATGGCGACGACGTGTCGTTCGACATCGAACTCAGCTATCCGGCCAAGTCGCAGATTGACACCATCCGCAAGCAGGTGATCGGTGCGGTCAAGGCGCTTCCCGGTGTTGGCAACGTCAGCGCCAATGTCTTTGTGAAGATCGTTTCGCACGCCGTGCAGCGCGGCCTGAAGCCGCTGCCGGGAGTCAAGAACATCATCGCCGTGGCCTCGGGCAAGGGCGGCGTCGGCAAGAGCACGACGGCGGTGAATCTGGCGCTGGCGCTGGCGCAGGAAGGCGCCACCGTTGGCATGCTTGACGCCGATATCTACGGCCCCTCGCAACCGCAGATGCTCGGGCTGGCCGGTCAGCAGCCAGAGTCGACGGATGGAAAATCGATGGAGCCGCTGCAGGCCTACGGCATCCAGGCGATGTCGATCGGCTTTCTGATCGACGTCGAGACGCCGATGGTCTGGCGTGGCCCGATGGTGACGCAGGCGCTGGAGCAGATGCTCAACGAAACCAACTGGAAGGATATCGACTACTTGGTGGTCGACATGCCGCCGGGCACCGGCGACACGCAACTGACGCTGGCGCAGAAGGTGCCGGTAACCGGCGCCGTCGTCGTGACGACCCCGCAGGATATCGCCCTGCTCGACGCGCGCAAGGGTCTGAAGATGTTCGAGAAGGTCGGCGTGCCCATTCTCGGCATCGTCGAGAACATGAGCATTCACATCTGCTCGAACTGCGGCCATGCAGAACACATCTTCGGTGCCGGTGGTGGCGAGACGATGTGCAAGGATTACAACGTCGAATTCCTCGGTGCCCTGCCGCTGGAGCTGGCGATCCGCGAGATGGCCGATTCGGGCAAGCCGACTGTCGTTGGCGCGCCGGATTCGACGGCCGCGGAAATCTACCGCGGCATCGCCCGCCGCGTGGCGGTGAAGGTTGGCGAGACGGCCAAGGACATGTCTGCCAAATTCCCCTCGATCGTGGTGCAAAACACCTGATTTTGCGGGTATTTCCCCCAGCCCCGGACGCCAGTACAATACGCGCCTCAATCAACGTGCATCATTACGGAATCCGGGGTAGGGACGATGTCCATCAAGTCTGACAAGTGGATCCGCCGCATGGCGGCAGAGCACGGCATGATCGAGCCGTTTTCGCCCGGCCTCGTGCGCGAAGCGAACGGCGAGAAGATCGTGTCCTACGGTACGTCGAGCTACGGCTACGACATCCGCTGCGCCGACGAATTCAAGGTGTTCACCAACATCAATTCGACCATCGTCGATCCGAAGAATTTCGACCCGAACTCCTTTGTCGAAGTCTCCGGCAAGGGCTACTGCGTCATCCCGCCGAACTCTTTTGCGCTGGCGCGCACGATGGAGTACTTCCGCATTCCGCGCAGCGTGCTCACCGTCTGTCTGGGCAAGAGCACCTACGCCCGTTGCGGCATCATCGTGAACGTGACGCCGTTCGAGCCGGAGTGGGAAGGCTACGTAACGCTGGAGTTCTCGAACACCACGCCGCTGCCGGCCAAAATCTACGCCGGCGAGGGCTGCGCGCAGGTGCTGTTCTTCGAGTCCGACGAAGTCTGCGAGACCTCGTACAAGGATCGTGGCGGCAAGTACCAAGGTCAGGTCGGCGTGACCTTGCCGAAGATCTGACGCTTTCGCGTAATTTTTCTGTCTTATTCTGTGACCCGCTACGGCGGGTCGCCGTCTTTTAAGGAATAGCCATGCGCTTCCATTTCCCGGTCATCATCATCGACGAGGACTTCCGTTCGGAAAATGCCTCCGGTCTCGGTATTCGTGCGCTCGCCGAAGCGATCGAGAAGGAGGGCTTGGAAGTGCTGGGCGTTACCAGTTATGGCGACCTGACCTCATTTGCTCAGCAGCAATCGCGCGCCTCGGTCTTCATCCTGTCGGTGGATGACGAGGAGCTGGCGACCAAGGGCGAGGAAACCATCGCCGAGCTGCGCGCCTTCGTTCAGGAGATCCGCTACAAGAACGCCGAGATCCCGATCTTCCTGCATGGCGAAACACGCACCTCGCGCCACATCCCGAACGACATCCTGCGCGAGCTGCACGGCTTCATCCACATGTTCGAGGACACGCCGGAGTTCATCGCCCGCAACGTGGTGCGCGAAGCCAAGTCCTACCTTGAATCGCTGCCACCGCCGTTTTTCCGCGCACTGGTGCATTACGCCGCCGACGGTTCGTATTCCTGGCACTGCCCCGGTCACTCGGGCGGCGTCGCCTTCCTGAAGTCGCCGGTAGGCCAGATGTTCCACCAGTTCTTCGGCGAGAACATGCTGCGCGCCGACGTCTGCAATGCGGTCGAGGAACTCGGCCAACTGCTCGACCATACCGGCCCGGTGGCAGCCTCGGAGCGCAATGCGGCGCGCATCTTCAACTGCGACCACCTGTACTTCGTCACCAACGGTACCTCGACCTCAAATAAGATCGTCTGGCACTCGACGGTGGCGCCGGGCGACATCGTCGTCGTCGACCGCAACTGCCACAAGTCGGTGCTGCATTCGATCATCATGACCGGCGCGATCCCGGTGTTCCTGATGCCGACGCGCAACAACTTCGGCATCATCGGCCCGATCCCGAAGTCGGAATTCGCCTGGGAAAACATCCAGAAAAAAATTGCCGCCAACCCGTTTGCTACTGACAAGAACGCCAAGCCGCGCGTGCTGACCATTACGCAATCCACGTACGACGGCATCCTCTACAACGTCGAGGAAATCAAGGAAATGCTCGACGGCAAGATCGACACCCTGCACTTCGACGAAGCCTGGCTGCCGCACGCTGCCTTCCACGATTTCTACGGCGACTATCACGCCATTGGCGCTGACCGTCCGCGCTGCAAGGAGTCGATGATTTTCTCGACGCAATCGACGCACAAGCTGCTGGCTGGCCTGTCGCAGGCCTCGCAGATCCTGGTGCAGGACTCCGATGACCGCAAACTCGACCGCGATGTGTTTAACGAGGCCTATCTGATGCATACCTCGACGTCGCCGCAGTATTCGATCATCGCCTCCTGCGATGTGGCGGCGGCGATGATGGAAGAGCCGGGCGGCACGGCGCTGGTTGAGGAGTCGATTGCCGAGGCGCTCGATTTCCGCCGCGCCATGCGCAAGGTTGATGAAGAGTGGGGCGCCGACTGGTGGTTCAAGGTCTGGGGGCCGGACGATCTGTCCGAAGAAGGTATCGAAGAGCGCGAAGCGTGGATGCTGAAGCCCGGCGAGCGCTGGCACGGCTTCGGCCAGCTGGCCGACGGCTTCAACATGCTCGACCCGATCAAGGCCACGATCATCACGCCGGGCCTCGATGTGGGCGGCGACTTCGCCGATTCCGGCATCCCGGCGGCAATCGTCACCAAGTACCTGGCCGAGCACGGCGTCATTGTCGAGAAGTGCGGCCTCTACTCCTTCTTCATCATGTTCACCATCGGCATCACCAAGGGTCGCTGGAACACGATGGTGACCGAACTGCAGCAGTTCAAGGACGACTACGACAAGAATCACCCGTTGTGGAAGGTGCTCCCGGAGTTCTGCCAGAAGCACCCGCGCTACGAGCGGGTTGGCCTGCGCGACCTGTGCCAGCAAATCCACGACGTGTACAAGGCCAACGACGTGGCCCGCCTGACCACCGAGATGTACCTGTCGGACATGGTGCCGGCGATGCGCCCGGCTGACGCTTTTGCCAAGATGGCGCACCGCGAGATCGAGCGTGTGGCCATCGACAATCTGGAAGGCCGTGTCACCAGCGTGCTGCTGACGCCCTACCCGCCGGGTATTCCGCTGCTGATTCCGGGCGAAGTGTTCAATCTCAAGATCATGAACTATCTGCGCTTTGCCCGTGACTTCAACGCCCGTTTCCCCGGCTTTGAGACCGATATCCACGGCCTAGTAAAGGGTGAGGATGGACGGTATTACGTGGATTGCGTGAAATAGCCGCGCAGCTTGTGTTACAGCAGCTTTAAGGGCATGATTTGGCGATGAATTTTGGTGCTTTTTCAGGGCGTTTGAGTTTTCGTCGGCTGCTGCCGTTAATTCTCCTGTTCGGGGTTGTCGGTGAGGCGTTGGCGGAGGCCGCAGCGATAGTCTTTGCCACAGGCAATGCAAGAATCATCGCTGTCGATGGTTCGACGCGTCGCGCCGAGCGCGGCGTTCCCCTGGAGGCAGGAGAAACGGTAGATACCGGAGACGGCAAGGCGCAGTTGCGCTTCCGCGATGGCGCGACCATTTCCTTGCAGCCGGGAACGCAATTTCGGGTCGAGCAGTTTCGTTTTTCCGAACAGAATGGCCAAGCTGCGGAAGAGGACATGGTTGTGATGCGCTTCCTGAAAGGGGCGCTGCGCGCAGTCAGCGGCCTGATCGGCAAGCAGAAGCGAGAGCAGTACCGCATGGATACGGCGGTTGGCACCATCGGCATTCGCGGGACGGAGTATGCCTCGACGATGGGGGCGGATGGGTTGTCGGTAACGACCTATGTAGGACTGGTGGAGGTTTGTAACACGGCCGGTTGTTCGCAGGTCGGGCCGGGACAGACGCTGGTGGTGCCGGATGCAACTTCGCGGCCGAAATTGTTGCCCGGTAGCGGCCAGTCGCGCATTGCGCCTACGGACCCTGTGCCGCAGTTGCCGCCAGCGCAGATGACGGCGCCGGTAGCGCCGCAGGAAACACATGTGCCACAGCAATCGCCGCAGTCACCTCCGTCGGCAAACAGCCCGGGTTTCTTGCGGTAAAACCTATTTGACGGTATTGGGGAGAAGTCGTGAAGTTCAATAAGGCCAAAGCACTAGGGGTGGCAGCAATTGCGGCTTTTGCCCTGCAATCCTCTGCCACGTTAGCTGATGAACTGACCGACAAGGCGAAGGCATTGCTGGCAACCGGCAAGGGAGCCGACGCATATCAGTTGCTCGAACCTGCCGAAACCGCACGCGCCGGCGATCGCGACTACGATTTCCTGCTGGGGCTGGCAGCCTTGGAGGCTGGGCAGAATACGCGGGCAGTCTTTGCGTTGGAGCGCGTGCTTGCGATGGACCCCAACAATACCCGTGCCCGTGCCGAAATTGCCCGTGCCTATCTGGCACTTGGCGAAACCCAGACGGCGGCACAGGAATTTGAAACCGTGAAGAAGCAGGGCGTTCCAGCTGACGTCACGATGACCATCGACCGCTACATTCAGGCTATTCGTCGTATTGAGGATCAGAACGCAACTTCGCTGACGGGCTACGTTGAAGCGACGATGGGCTACGACACCAATGTGAACGTAGGGCCGAACAAGAGTTCGGTCGCTATCCCCGGATTCGGCAATCTGCCGTTCGAACTGAGCAAGGATAGCAGGGCGAACGAAGATGGCTTCGGGTCTATCGGTGCCGGGTTCAATCTGCGTACGCCGATTGGTGGCGGCTACATGCTGCTGGCAGGGGCTTCCGCAAACTCACGCGGCAATTTCTCGAAACAGCAGTTCGATACCTACAACGGCGATATGAATCTAGGCATCAGCCGGACAGCAGGGGAGGACGTCTATACCCTGATGGGGCAAACCGGCGTCTTCTATGTTGATGACGGGCGTTTCCGCAACTACACCGGAATAACGGGTCAGTGGCAGCGAAATTTGGACGCCCGCAATCAGGTGAGCGTCTTCGGCCAGTACACCGATCTTCAATATCCGGATCAGGATGTGCGTGATGCGCATCGCTGGGTCGGTGGCGTGAGTTTCGCGCACCTCTACCGGGAAGGCATTATGGCTTTTTCCAGTGGCTATGCCGTTGGCGAGCGCGCGCAGCATGGACACGTAGGTTGGCAGGGGTTCGATGGCTTTGGTGTTCGCGTGGGCGGCAGGATGAACTACGATTCGCAAACGGTTCTGTTTGGCGGGGCGACCTACGAGTACCGGAAATACGTCAAGGAAGACCCCTCTTTCCTTAGCAAGCGGCGGGACAATCAGTTCGGAGTCTCGCTCGGTGCGACCCACTATGTCACGAAAGAGTGGAGTGTTACGCCGCAGATGAACCTGACCTACAACGAGTCGAATACCGAACTCAACGAATACAACCGGGAGCTTGTCTCGGTAACGGTTCGTCGCGAGTTCTGACAAAGAGGTGTCACGATGCCCATGCACACAATTTTTCGTCTGAAGAATCACGCACTGCTGATCGCACTCGCTGCCGCTTACCCGGCAATTTCCTATTCGGCAGAGGCGGCGCGGATCGACTTTGCTGCTGGCTCGGTCGCCGCAGTGAATCCGGCCGGGGTGCAGCGTCAGGTTGCCAAGGGCGCGGAACTCGGCAGCGGCGAAGCATTGGTGACGGGCGACGGTGGCCGTGCGCAACTTCGCTTCTCCGATGGCGGCTTCGTTTCTCTACAACCGAGTTCCGAGTTCAAGATCGACAGCTATCAGTTCTCCGGCAAGGAAGATGGGCAGGAAAAAGGATTCTTCAGTTTGCTCAAAGGTGGGCTGCGGGCTATCTCTGGCTTGGTCGGGCGCACCAACAAGGGCGCGTATAAGGTGACAACGTCGGTTGCGACGATCGGTATTCGCGGCACAGAATTCACGATCGCCTACACTGGGACAAACAGCATCGCGGTGTCCACCGGCGAGGGATCGATCGAGGTGTGCAATAACGCTGGGTGTGCGATTGTTCCTGCTGGCACCTCAGCGATCGTCAGCGGTCCCGGTACGCGTATTGAGCGGAGCGAGGTCAAGCCGCGGCTTGATCCTGCGCAGCCGCTGTCGGATTCCCAGCCTATATTTGCGACGAACGAAACGCGCCAGGAAAGTGGCTTGGTCTCACCGGTGTCATCACCGCTCGTCTCAGGAAGCAACTACGTCGTTTCGTACTCTGGAACGAAGTCGAGTTCTGCCGTCATTAACGGTACCGGCACAGGGACACCAGTAGTTTTCGACGAGTTCTCAGCGCTTCAGAGCTTTTCCTATGGTGGTTATGACTACAAGGCGACGAGCGTCGCCGGTTCTTTTTCCATGGACGGGGTCATTGGGTGGGGTAAGTGGACGGAAGGTGGTACGACCCCGACGGGGTATGGTTCGCCGGAGGCGCTCAAAGAGTTTCATTACGTCGCTGGTATGCCGACGCCAAGCTCGGATCTGGTAGCGCTAGGAACGATTTCTGCAGTCTATCAGTTAGCCGGTTTTACGCTGCCGACGTCTTCAACGGGGGTCGTGGGTTCTGCGCCGAGCGGTACTCTGAACGTTAATTTTTCCGGCGGTACTGCAACATCCATCGCTGCCAACGTGAATGTTCCGATCGGAGGCTCTACGTATAACTTGAA
>JAUPVD010000393.1 GCA_030917225.1 Pseudomonadota bacterium | reverse complement strand
GCCGCGCCGATGGCCAGCAGGGTCATGGTCATCTGGCTGCGCATGCGCTCGATGCGCTGGTTGATCAGTTGTTCAAGTGTCGGCAGCAGGGTTTCGAACATCTGGGTGTAGCCGATGTCGATGGTCGTCGTCGCCTGCGAGAAAAAGGATGCGGCCGGAGTAGCGAATTTCTGCCCGAGCACATCGTCGCGAACGACGCCGACCAGTTGCTCCAGATCGCTGGTGAATTTCTGCGCCGAGGCATCCAGCGTGGCCGCAACCGAAGCATTTTCGCGCTTGGTTTTGGTCAGGTTGCGCTCGTACTGGCCGCGCAAGTCCGCAATGCTGGCCAGCGCGATATTGAGCGTGATGCCCTGCGCCGGCTCCAGCTTGCCCGCCGCCAATACACCCGTGCCATTGGCGCGCATGCGCCCCAGCGTTTCAAGCAGGGTCGGCAATTTCACCAGCGCGGTATCCATCAGATAGAAGGAACCGACTTCCGGATCCTGCGTCAGGCGATAACTGTCAGAAACCTCGGTGACAAAATTCAGCATCAGGCCGATCAGCCGCGTATGCGCGGCGATATTGGCCGAAAGCTGCAAATTCATTCCTTCGCTGGACAGCTTCCCCCAGTCGGCACGAATCGCCGACCATTCGGCACCGCGGCGCAGGCCATCCGGCAGCAGACCTTCGGCTTGCGCGAGTTGTGCTTCGACATCCTTGCCCTTGGCCTCTACCTCCGGCTTGCGCTCAGGCTTGCCACCGATCACCGCAGCGGAAAGGCCGCGATGTTGCTGGGTGAACTGCACCGCCTTCGTCAGCGGGTGGATGATCTTCAGGCCGGCGATTTCGGACTGGGCATGCACGATCGCTGCGTCCAGACGGTTGTAGAGCAGCGCCACCAGCGCACCGACCACGGCCATCAGAACAAGAATCACCACTGCAAACTTGCCGGTGAAGCGAAGGCGGTTCATTACACCGACGGCGGGGCCGAGGATTGCTGAGGTCATGGGGAAAATCCTTTGTCTTATTAGTGGGGCATTATCGTCACAAAATGACATTCTGCGTCAATGAGTGTCGTGAAAAGCCGACTCTGACAGCACTAATTCGCAGCACGCTTCAACGCCCGTGGTGCAAACTCGTGGTTGCCGGCATCGTCGGCCAGCCACACGGTTTCATCCTGAATTGTGCATTGCAGGCGCATGGTGCGCTCGGCAAGCGCTGCCAGCGCTGCGCCCTCGTCCGCCGACAGGTTGAGCACGGTCAGGTTGGCCAGGCCGGAAAGCTTGTTCTCGTTCTGCTGCCACCACATGTCGGCCACCCGGCCGCCGTAGGTGATCAGCACCATGTGTCGGGAGCGGTGGCAGGCACGGCGCACATTGCGCTCATCCGGCAGGCCGACGTCGATCCAGCGTTCGATGGCGCCGGTCGGGTCGAGCTCGACCAGATCCGGCTCGTCCTCGGCCGACAGACCCTTGCCGAAAACCAGGTATTCACTGGCATAGAGGCCGAAGGCGAGCAGGCGAACCATCATCCGCTCGTCGGTTTCCGACGGATGCCGCGCCAGTGTCAGGCTGTGCGACTGGTAGTAGTGACGGTCGAGATCGGATATCTGCAGCTCGGCCTTGCAGATGGTGGATTTGAGTGCCATGAGGAGTGCCGCTGATTGAAGACGGCGAATTATCCACGCTTTCGTTACACTGCGGCTTATCTTGCAACATTCCAGCGCTCCACTCCCGACATGCCCGAACAAGCCGCCGACCGGAAACGTTGCGCCACCTGCGACCGCTGGTCCGGACCGCGCAGCGTCGGCCACATCAGCAACACCGCAGCCAGCGTCGATATCGACAGCGAAACGGTCAGCGGCCTCTGCCAGGGCGGCCCGTGGGACGGCAACGAACGGCGGGCCCGCTCGGCCTGCGGGCACTGGATAATCTGGCAGTCTCTAGTACCACCTACCTCGACAACGGAAACCTGATGACCTCCCCCAGCGCCCTGCCACTCCCCCCGCTCCTCGCCGCCGCCCTCGATGCGCGCAGCGACCTGCTGCCACGCCTGGCAGCAGAACAGACCGACGCCTACCGGCTGTTCCATGGCACGGTCGAAGGCATGCCTGGGCTGACCATAGACCGTTACGGCAACCTGCTGCTCGTGCAGACCTTCCACCAGAGCCTCGATGCCGCGACACAGGAAGCAATCGCCGCGTTCTACCAGGCCCATTTCCCCGATCTCGTCCCGATCTACAACGACCGCAGCCAGGGCAATTCGCGCATCGCCAATAACCTGGAAGCAGATGAGCTTGCCGCCGCCACCCAGCCGCGTGTGGCCCGCGAGATGGGCGTCAGCTACGCCATCCAGGCCCGCCACGGCGGCCAGGACCCGTGGCTGTTCCTCGACCTGCGCGCCGGCCGGCGGCGGGTCATGGCCGAAGCGGCCGGTAAATCGGTGCTCAACCTCTTTGCCTACACCTGCGGTGTCGGTACTGCCGCAGCAGTTGCCGGCGCACGCGAGGTGCTGAATATCGATTTTGCCGAATCAAGCCTGGCCGTCGGCAAGCAGAATGCTCGCCTGAATACGCTGGCGACGCGTCCACGCTTCATCAAGAGCGACGCCTTCGCCGCCATGCGTCAGCTCGCCGGGATTGGACAGCCTTCGGTGGTACGTGGCCGCCGGCTGCCACCTTTTCCCAAGCTTGAACCCGCGCAGTTCGATCTGGTTTTTCTCGACCCACCGCGCTACGCGAAAAGCCCGTTCGGCGTGGTCGATCTGATCAACGATTACTCTGCCCTGTTCAAGCCGGCGCTCCTTTGTACCGCCGAGGGTGGCACCCTGATCTGCTGCAACAACGTTGCCCAGGTTGAACGCGATGTGTGGATCGATCAGCTTGAGCGCAGCGCGCGAAAGGCAGGAAGGTCGATCCGGGAAATCGAATGGATTACCCCCGAGGAAGACTTTCCATCCCCCGACGGCAACCCGCCGCTGAAGATCGCACTGCTCCGTGTCTAGGTTTTTGATCGAAATCAAGCCTGCTGGCATACATCCGCCCCATTGCGGTGCATAATCAGACCCTGATCTTGCCATTGCTTTGCAAACCCGGCGAAACGCGCATGACACACCACGAAGAAACAACGCAGGCGACCATCCTGATCGTTGACGACACGCCCGAAAACCTTGCTGTTCTCAGCGAAGTACTGCAGCCAACCTGGCGTGTGCGTGCCGCCAACTCGGGTCGCCGGGCGCTACAGATCGCCGGCGGCGAAACGCCACCCGACCTGATCCTGCTCGACGTGATGATGCCGGAGATGGATGGCTATGAAGTCATCGCACAACTCAAGAGCAACCCGCTGACTGCGGATATTCCGGTGATCTTCGCCACTGCAATGGATGCCACCGAGGATGAGGAGCGCGGCCTGGATCATGGCGCCGTTGATTACATCACCAAGCCCTTGCGCCCGGCCATCGTCCGCGCCCGTGTTCGCACCCACCTCGAACTGAGGCGCGCCAAGGCCCACTTGAAGAACGAAAATATTTACCTTGAAGCTGAAGTCGCCCGCCGCATGCGGCAAAACCAGATCATCCAGGAAGTCAGCATCCACGCGCTGGCGCGTCTCGCCGAAACGCGCGACCCGGAAACCGGCAACCACCTGCGCCGTACGCAAGGCTATGTACGGACGCTGGCCGAGGCCTTGCGCGAACATCCGCGCTTTGCCGAGTACCTGCAACAGCACACGGTCGATCTGCTCGTCCGTTCGGCACCGCTGCACGACATCGGCAAAGTCGGCATCCCCGACCACGTATTGCTCAAGCCGGGCAAGCTGACATCGGACGAATGGGCAATCATGCAGACGCACTCGCGCCTTGGCCATGACGCCATCGAGTTGGCCGAGCAGGATGCCGAGGAAACAGTGGAGTTCCTGGCCATCGCCAAGGAAATTGCCCATTACCACCATGAAAAATGGGACGGTAGCGGCTATCCGAACGGACTGGCCGGCGACGCCATCCCCATCGCCGCCCGCCTGATGGCGCTGGCCGATGTCTTCGACGCACTGATCTGCCGCCGCGTCTACAAGCCCCCCATGCCGATCGAACAGGCACGCAGCATCATCGTCGAGGGGCGCGGGCTGCATTTCGACCCCGATATCGTCGACGCCTTTGTGCTGAACTTTGCGACGTTCGCCGAGATCGCCCGCCGCTACTCCGAAGACGACATGCTTTGAAGCAGCCCATGCGAATGCCAAGCGGAAATCGAAGAATGCGTGTCTGGCAAGCCGTTGCCCACGTTGTCATTCCCTATCTGATCTTCGGCACACTCTGGATTCTTTTTTCCGACCAGTTGGTTGCCAGCCTGGCAGCCGACCACGACGCCCATCACCAGCTGCAGACGCTCAAGGGCTGGTTTTTCATCGCGTTGACCGGCGGGCTGCTGGCCATTCTCCTGCACCGCCTCATGGAGAAGATCGGCATCGAGGAGCAGCAGATCAATGCCAGCGACCAGCTGAAGCGCATGTTGCTGGACACGATGCCGGACATGGTCTGGCTCAAGGACCCCGACGGCCGCTATCTGGAATGCACACCACGCGCAGCCCGCCTCTTCGGCCGCACCACCGACAAGGTTATCGGCCGCACCGACCATGAGTTGCTGCCCAAGGCTGTTGCCGATGCCCTGCGCGCCAACGATCTCGCCGCCATCGAGGCCGGCGGGCCATGCAGCAACGAAGAGTGGCTCACCTTCCCTGACGATGGTCACCGTGAGCTGACCCTGGCGACCAAAACACCGATGTACGATACCAGCGGCCAGTTGATCGGCGTGCTCGGCATCGGCCGCGATATCACGGCCCTGCACGAAGCGAAGACGGCCGGCCAGGAGGCTTTGGAACGCGCGGCAACCGCCTTCAACGCCAGCCCGGCGGCGATCTCCCTGACAACCCTGGCCGATGGCACCTATGTCGAGGTCAACGACACCTACGCCCATCTGTTTGGCTGGTCCAGTACCGAGCTGAAGGGGCAAACACCCATCAAACTGGGCATCTGGCCGGATGAACAAGCAAGGCAGGATTTCCGGCAGTTGGTCACCGACAAGGGACAAATCACCGATTTCGAAACCGTGCTGATCGACCGCCAGGGCTACCCCCATTTCGTGACGATCACGGCCAAAGTGATCCTGCTCGGTGGTGTGCAGCACTTGCTCGGCTTCATTCTCGACACCACCAGCGGCAAGAACGCCGCCCTGTCGGTCGCCAAGTTGCAGGAGCGATTCGGCAAGGCCTTCAATTCCGCGCCGGTCGCCGCCTGCATCACTCGCATGCGCGACGGCCTGCTCATCGAAGTCAACGAGCGCCTGGCCACCGAATACGAATGGCCACGCGAAAAGCTGATCGGCAAGACAACGCTGGAGGCTGGCCTTTGGGGCAGCGTGGAAGACCGCCTGAAAATGGTCGCCATCCTGCGTGAAAAAAGTTCGATCACGGATTTCGACAGCATCGGCATCAGCAGAACGGGCAAGCGCTACAACATCAGCCTGTCTGCCACCGTCATCGAACTGGACAACGAGCCCCATCTGCTGGTGTATATCCTGAACATTACCGAGCGAATTCAGGCACAGGAGGCCCTGGCTGCTCGCGAGGAGGTCTTCCGGGCCATCGTCTCGCAGGCCGCCGACGGCATTTTCCTGATCGACCCGAACACCCTGCGCTTTGTCGAATACAACGATGCCGGCTGCCGGAGGCTGGGTTACACACGGGAAGAGTTCGCCGGCATTACCCTTGTTGATATCCAGGCCGACTGGAACGAAGCCGAAGTGCGCGCCAGGCTGGCGACAATCTTCGATATCGGCAGCGCCTCCTTCGAGAATCGCCACCGATGCAAGGACGGTTTCATCCAGATCGCTCACGTCAGTGCCAGCAAGGTAACGGTGGCTGGACGACAGATGGTTGCCGCTGTCCAGACCGACATCACCCGAGAACACAAGACACGCCGGATGATGCAGGCACACAACGCCATTCTTGAAGGCATTGCCGGCAGCACGCCGCTTGAAGCGACACTCGACGCACTGGTGCTTCTCGTCGAAGAGCAGCACGAGGGCATCCTGGCCTCGGTCCTCCTGCTCGACGCCGACGGTGTGCATCTTCGCCAGGGCGCTGCGCCAAGCCTGCCTGTCGCTTACAACCAGGCTGTTGACGGCATTTCCATCGGCGAAGGGGTTGGTTCCTGCGGTACGGCAGCTTTCCGGCGGACGCCGGTATATGTAGACGACATTGCCCACGACCCGCTGTGGGCACCCTATGCCGGGCTGGCCGCTAGCCACGGCCTGGCTGCGTGCTGGTCTACGCCGATCCTCGATGCTGATGGCGCGGTGCTAGGCACTTTCGCGGTCTACAGCCGGCAACCGGGCGCCATGCCCGAGGCGCTTCGCCCACTCATGGCCACGGTCGTGCAGACGGCAGCCATTGCCATTCGACGCATGCGAGACGAGAACGCCCTGCGGGAAAGCGAACGCCGCTGGATCCTCGCGCTCGACGCCGCAGGCCACGGGGTCTGGGACTGGAACGTCAAGGAAAACCGCCTGTTCATTTCCCGCCAGTCGAAGGCAATGATCGGCTATACGGAAGATGAAATCGGCGACAACTTCATCATCTGGCAAAGCCATCTGCATGAAGACGACCTGCCCGGCTGCAAAGCCGCACTGGTAGCGCATCTGCAAAACAAGGCTGCCAATTATCGGAACGAGCACCGCGTCCGCTGCAAGGACGGTAGCTGGAAATGGATTCTTGACCAGGGCATGGCGGTCGAACGCGACGCCAGTGGCTACGCCCTGCGGGTCATCGGCACGCACACCGACATCAGTGGTTTCCGCGACACGATCAACGAGTTGCACAAGCTGCAGATGGCGGTTGAACAAAGCTCGAACAGCATCGTCGTCACCGATGCCAATGCCGTCATCGAATACGTTAACGCGGCTTTCATCGACACTACGGGCTACAGCCGGGAAGAGGCGGTCGGCAGCAAGGCCGGTTTCCAGAAATCCGGAATGACGGCACCGGAAGTCTATGAAAATCTATGGGCCACCTTGAAACAGGGAGAGAGCTGGCGCGGCGAGTTCATCAACCGCAAGAAGAGCGGCGAGATCACGATTTCCTTTGCCCATATCTCGCCAATACGCCAGGCCGACGGGAGCCTCAGCCACTATCTTTCGGTACAGGAAGACATCACCGAGAAGAAACGCAATGCTGCGGAACTGGACCGCCATCGCCACCATCTGCAGGAACTGGTCACCGAGCAGACGGGCGAACTGATCGAAGCCAACCGCCGCTTGCAGGTCTCCGATTTGCGCCTCAACGCCATGTTCGACATGAGCCAGAAGAGCGCTGACCTCGACGAGCGGGCCTTGCTGCAACTCGGCATCGACGAAGCGGTACGCCTGACCGGCAGCGACATCGGCTACCTGCACCTGATGAACGACGATCAGGAAACCTTCCAGCTTTACCTGTGGTCGTCCGGCACCTACCGACACTGCGAGGCAACGCCGCTCGCCCATTACCCCCTGACCAGTGCCGGTATCTGGGCCGATGCGGCACGGACATGCAAGCCGGTCATCCACAACGATTTCCCGGCGATCATGGCCGCCGGCAAGCTGCGCAACGGTCTGCCCGAAGGCCATGCCACGATGAAGCGGCACATGGCGGTGCCAGTAATGGAGGGCAAGGCGGTCCGCATGCTCATTGGCGTTGGCAACAAGGCTGGCGACTACGACGAATCCGACACACGCGAACTGCAGCTGATCGGCGATGACCTCTGGCGCATCGTCATGCGCCGGCGAGCCGAGGCAGCACTGGCAACAGCGAAGCGCGCTGCCGAAGAAGCCAGCCAGGCCAAATCGACCTTCCTGGCAAACATGAGCCACGAGATCCGCACGCCGATGAACGCCATCATCGGCCTCACCCATCTGGCGCTGAAGGATGCGGCAACGGCTGCGCAGCACGAACGCCTGCAGAAGGTCAGCGGGTCGGCGCAACATCTGCTGGCGGTGATCAATGACATCCTCGACATCTCCAAGATCGAGGCCGGCCGACTCGCGCTTGAGGCAGCCGATTTTGAACTCGTCCGAATTTTCGACAATGTCTCGATGCTGGTGGCGGACAAGGTGGCCGAGAAGAAACTCGTTCTCAAGCGGGAGATCGACCCCGCGCTGCCCGAGGTGGTACGTGGCGATCCGCTGCGCCTGGGGCAGATTTTGATCAACTTCGTCGGCAACGCAGTCAAATTCACCGAAGCCGGGCACATCACCCTGCGCGCCCGGGTGCTTGAGTCATCTGCGCTATCTGCACTATCTGCGCCCTCTGAATCATCGGAGGCGAACAACGCGCCCCTGATGGTGCGCTTCGAAGTCGAGGATACCGGTGTTGGCATCTCGCCGGAAATTCTGCCCCGCCTGTTCAATGCCTTCGAGCAGGCCGATTCGTCCACCACCCGGCGTTTCGGCGGCACCGGCCTGGGGCTGGCCATCAGCCGGCATCTGGCCGAGCTGATGGGGGGTGAGGTTGGCGTCAGCAGCATGCCGGGCGTCGGCAGCGTCTTCTGGTTTACCGCAACCCTGCAGCGCAGCGACCGGGCAGCCACCGCGCTGATCGAAAGCCATGTCAGCAGCCGCACCCATGCCGAAACCCGACTGCGTACCAACTTCGGCGGCACCCGCATTCTGGTCGTCGAAGACAACCCGATCAACCAGGAGGTCACCCTTGAACTGCTGCGCGGCGTCGGGCTGACGGCGGATCTGGCCAACAACGGCGCCGAGGCGGTGCAGATGTGCGCCAAAACCGCTTACGACCTGATCCTGATGGACATGCAGATGCCGGTGATGGATGGTCTGGAAGCCACTCGCGCCATTCGCGCCCAGGCCGACGGACGCATGCCGATCCTGGCCATGACCGCCAATGCCTTCGGTGAAGACCGGCAGCGCTGCCTGGATGCCGGCATGAACGATCACGTGGCCAAGCCGGTCGATCCCGACATCCTGTTCGCTGCCCTGCTCCGGT
>JAUPVD010000392.1 GCA_030917225.1 Pseudomonadota bacterium | reverse complement strand
GGGCAAGCCATGTGCCAGTGACACCTGCGTACGAAAAGGGGCGAAACCAGGCTCCGGCGCGAACAGCGCGTTAATCACGTCGATGATCGCCGGGGCATTGCGGCGGGTCTCGTCCTGCGCCAGCCGTGCTGCCGCGAAGTGCTCTTCAAGGAATTCGGCTGCCGTTGCGAACAACCGCGGCTCGGCACGGCGGAAGCGGTAGATCGACTGCTTCGGGTCTCCGACGAGAAAAACGGTAGGGCGAGCAGCATCGGTGTAGGCGGAGAGCCAGGCCAGCAGGATCTGCCACTGCAACGGGTTGGTATCCTGAAACTCGTCGAGCAGCACATGGCGATAGCGCGCGTCGAGCCGCGCCTGGATGAAGGCGGCGCTGGCTTCGTCCTGCAGCAGTTTCAGCACGCGCCATTCGGCATCGACGAAATCGATCTGCCTGCGCTCGGCCTTGAACTCGTCGAGGTGCTGCAGGAAGGCATGGTGCAAAGTCAGCGCATCACCGTTGAAGGCCAGGTTGCGCTCTTCCTGAAGCTGCGCGACAGCGCGCTGCATACGCTCGGCGATCGTGCAATAGCGCGCCACCAGCTGGGCGGCAGGTTCTTCGCCAAAGCGCTTGATCATCGCCGCCGAGCTTTCGGCCAGCTTCTGGCGCAGGCCGCCTTCCTTGGTCAGCAACGCCGCCTGCAGGGCTGCGAAACGCTCTTCCGCTGAAGGGATGGTCAAAGCCGCCAGGAGCGCCTGGCCAACATCGGCTTCGGTCTTGGTGCCACCCAGCAGGATGTCGGCACAGGCCTGGATATCGCCTTCGCCGGTCTCGGTCAGAAACCGGGCCACTGCGGCGCCGGGCTCGGTAACGTCAAACATGTCTTGCAGATCGGCCAGCACGGTGCTGACCGGCTGTGCCGCATTGCCAACACAGGCCAGCCATTCGGCACGGCGGGACATGCCGCGACGAAGCAGGATGCGGGTGTTCGTCAGCCCGACCGTCTGCAACAGGCGAACGAAGGCCCGCGCCGCGTCACTTTCGGGTTCACGCTGCAGCCGGCGGGCAAAGGTCTGCCAGAGTTCTTCGAAGCGCCGCGAGCCGTCATCGGCCAGCGTCGTGCCGGCAAGGTTGGCCGACAACGGCGCCACCGCCACCAGTTGCAGGAACCAGCCATGGAAGGTGTTCACGGCAAGACCGGGCTGGGCGCAGGTCACGCGCTCATAGAGACCACGGGCCTTGGCCAGCGTTGCCGCATCGGCCGGTGCGCCTCGTTCGAGGAGGAAATGGGCGGCAGCGTCTTCAGCTGCGGTCGCCAGCTCGCGCAGCCAGTCGACGACACGCTCTTCGATTTCGCGGGCGGCCTTGCGCGTAAACGTGATCGCCAGGATCTCGGACGGTGCGCTGCCGGCGAGCAGCAGACGCAGAATCCGCGAGGCCAGCAGCCAGGTCTTGCCGCTGCCGGCGCAGGCCTCGACGACTGCGCTGCGAGCGGGATCAAGCGCTGCGTTGAAATCAGGCCGGAGCGACATGATCCCTCCGGCAGAGGCCGCGCGCCTCGCAGTAGCGGCACACGGCATCAACGCCGTGTGCGGGCAACACCGCACCGCCGCGCAGGTCAGCGAAAACCTGTACCAGTCGGGCACCCTGCGCTGCGGCTGATTCGGCGAGATTCCCGGCACACGGGACGGCGGCCAGCTTATCGTCATCCAGCGCGACATAGGCCGCCTCGGCGACGTCGTCAGCAGCGCTGCACAGCAGCGCATAGGCCGGCAGTTGAATGTCGTCGGCCATCTGCCGCTTCAGGTCTGCCACTCTTTTTGCCTTGTAATCCAGCAGGCTCAGGCCATCGGCCCCGACGTCGATGCGGTCGATACGACCATACAACTCGACGGCTCCGCCATCGGGTAGAGGCAGGTTTTTCGCACTCCGGCTCTCGGCCGCCTGCCAGCGCCAGCCCTCGGCTTCGCGCTCGCGCTGCCAACCGATATAGGCGCCGAGCCTTGTCTGCCAGCGCAGCCGCCAGCCGAGCGCCAGCCAGTTGTCGGCTTCGGCCGCTGCAAACGTCGATTCCACGATGGCCGTCAATGCGGCCAGTGCCGCCTCGTCGCCGAGTTCGGCCAGGATCGGATGGTCGGTATGGAAGCGCTCCAGCGAACGATGCACGAGCTGGCCGTAGTCGCTCTTTTCGAGTTCTTCGCTGACCTCGTCGAGTTCGTTGAGGCGCAGTACATGACGGGCAAAGAATTGATAGGGACAGGCCACGAGGCTGCCAAGGCCGCTGACCGAGACGCGCGCCGGCAGCAGCGAAGCGGGAACCGACGGTGCGGCACGCTGCGGCAACATCGGGGCAACATCGGTCAGCGGCGCTGGTTCCGGTGCCAGGCGCAGCGCTGGGCGCCTCAGATCGTCGCCCCAGGCCAGCCGGTGCAGCGTCGACAGCAGATCGAACTCGGGCGCCAGGAGTCTGGCTTCACCGTCCTGTTCGCGCTGCCAGGTGACGACGACGCGCGGCACCGTCGACAGCAGCAGTTCGAGATCGCGGCGCAAGGCCACCTCGGCCGCTTCATGTGTCGGCAGGCCGAGATCGCGGCGCACGGCCTGGTTGAAAAAACTGCCGGCCGCAGACACCCGCAGTTGTTCGGCATCGGCACCGATAACGATGGCCGCTTCAAAGCTGCGTAGCCGGGTATCGTGGCGCGGCAGCATGACGATGCTGCTGGCAACGCCGCGATCGCGGAATGCGCCGCCTTCGAGTTCCCGGTTGAACCAGTCGCGCCACGAGGCGAAGTCAAAAACGGCGATGCTGTCGGCGAGTTCGCTTTGCCGGTCGTCGAGCAGTTCGAGCAGTTCGCTACCGGCGGCATCGGCCTGCAGTGCCTCGCTGGCACCAACGGCCTCCAGCGCACGCAGCAGACGGGCGATCCATTTGGCCAGCGACGCCGGCTTGCCGCCGAGAATGCGTTGCGCCACTTCAAGCCGATCGAGCATCGTCGCGGCAAGCTGCTGCAGAG
>JAUPVD010000391.1 GCA_030917225.1 Pseudomonadota bacterium | reverse complement strand
TGCCGGCGGCGGCAACGACCTGGTCTATGGCGGCTCGGGCAGCGACACGATCGACGGCGGTGCCGGCAACGACCTGATCTACGGCGGCAGCAGCAACGATGTACTGGCCGGCGGTGCAGGTGACGACGTCTTCCGCGTGACCAACAGCAAGGCCAAGTGCATGGAAGGTTACGACACCTACAACGGCGGCGAAGGCAACGACACTATTGCCGCAGTCGGCGGTGCAGTGGATATCGGCATGAAGCAGTTCTCGGCTGCCGATAGTATTGAAACCATCGATGGAACCGGGGCAACCGGCCCGGTTCGTGTGCTTGGCGACTGGAACGCCAACTCACTCGACTTCAGCGGCACGACGCTGGTCGGCAACGTTACGATCAACGGCGGTGGCGGCAACGACACCATCACCGGCAGCGCTGGTAATGACACCATCGAAGGCGGCGGCTGGGGCAACCAGACCATCGACGGTGGCGCGGGCGACGACACGATCTATGCCGACAAGGGTAACGACGTGGTCAGCGGCGGCGCCGGCAACGACGTGTTCCGTGTGACGGGCAACAAGTGTTCGAACTTCGAAGGTTGGGATAACTACTCCGGTGGAGAAGGCACGGACAGTCTCGTGGCCTTTGGTGCCCGGGTAGACATCGGCATGACCGCCTTCAGCCTGGCCAACGGCATTGAAACGATCGATCTATCCGGCCTGACTGACCAGGGCCGCCTGCTCGGCGACTGGAACGCCAATTCGCTGGATTTTAGCGGCACCACCCTGGTCGGCCACGTCGTCATCGACGGCGGTGGCGGCAACGACACGATCATCGGCAGTGCCGGTGCCGAAGTGATCCGGGGTGGTGATTCCGGCAATGACATCCTCAATGGCAAAGCTGGCAACGACCTCATGTACGGTGGCAACGGCCGCGATGTGTTCACCTTCGATCAGGGCTGGGGGCGCGACACGGTGGCCGATTACCGCGACAACTACGACAAGCTGGATATGCGCGGCAGCGGTGCAACGGGCTACGGTGATCTGGCCGTGGCGCAGGTTGGTGTCGATACCGTCATTACGATAGGGGCAGACGAGATCGTGTTGCAGGGTATCAACGCAAACAGCATCAACCAGTCTGATTTCATGTTCGCCTGACCCGATTCATTTCACCCCCGGCGCAACGCCTGCCGAAGTTCATGCAGGGTTGCGCCGCTTTTTTTGGGAATTCAAAAATTGCCTGTTGGTGGTTGTCGGTGGTTGATGGTGGCTTTTCGGGCGCGTGGCGTATGCCTATAATCGCTCTACCCCAATGGAATCACCGATGAAGGAGAAGCAATGAGCATGCTGCAGGAGTTCAAAGAATTCGCCGTGAAGGGCAACGTCATGGATCTCGCCGTCGGCGTGATCATCGGCGGTGCCTTCGGCAAAATCGTCGAATCGGTCGTGGCCGACCTGATCATGCCTATCGTGGCGCTGATCATGGGCGGCAAGCTCGATTTCTCGAACATGTTTGTCGTGCTCGGCTCGGTACCGCCGGGAACCGCGCAAACGCTGGATGCACTGAAGAAGGCCGGTGTGCCGGTGCTGGCCTACGGCAGCTTTCTGACCATCGCGGTCAATTTCGTCATCCTGGCCTTCATCATCTTCATGATGATAAAGCAGGTGAATCGTCTGCGTTCGTCACCTTCGCCGGCCGAAGCGCCCGCCGAACCGGTGACGCCGGAAGATGTGATGCTGCTGCGGGAAATTCGCGACAGCCTGAAAAAATAGCAAAGCAGCAAAGCAACGGTAGCGACAGCAGAACGAAAAAATGAAAACGGCGCCATGCGGCGCCGTTTTCATTAGGGCAAGAAAACTTGCTGCGGCCTTACTGTGCCTTCTCGCAGCCCAGTGCCTTGCTGCCATAGAAGTAGCTGGTGTTGGCCGGGCAGGCCAGTTCCTTCTCGGGTTTCTTCGCGCCCTTGGCCTTCGGCGTGCAGGTGAAGCTGCCATCCTTGGCTGTCTTGCCCTTCAGGCTCCAGCCTTCCGGACAGGCGCTGGTCGTTGCCGCCCCAGCCTTGGCTGCAGCCGCTTCAACCGTATGCATGTACTTCACCTTGCCCATGCAGGGCAGATAGGTCTCGGCGCGCGCACCGTCGGCCTTGATCTCGTAGGTGCCGGCCTTCGCGTAGGTGTGCTGCATCGTGAGCGGGAAGTTCTTGTGGTTGCCGCCCACCTTCTTGGGCGGCATCTTGTTGCCGTCGCCCCAGTTCAGCGAGAGGCCGCACATGCCGTTCTCGGCATCGCTGGCCTCGATCGTGATGGTGACCGTTTCGCCGGTCTTCGACGGCGATGGCGTGGCGCTGATCTTGTCGATCGTCGGGCCGGCGAGTGCGGTCAGCGGAGCGGCAAGTGCGAGGGCTAGCAGGGTGCGACGCATGGCGATTCTCCTTCGTGGTGGCTAAAAGTTCAGTATGGCGCAGTTGCGGCACCAATACTGTAAAAAAATTGTGACGTCATCATGATCCGAAAACAGTTTGCCACAAATGACGTACGGATTCGATGCGACGCAAGACTGCGGCACGCTCGACGCGCGAGTTCTCGCTGCCGTTGAGGCGTGCCGCATGCTGCATGCGGCGGTATTCGCGATAGGTGTTGCGCACCGGCTCGGCCTGTTCCGGCGGGATCAGGCCGATGTCGGCGGCGATGCCGAGCAGGGCGATATTGCCGAGGTTCTGCGTCAGTTGGGGATGCGCGTGCGCATGGGCCAGGATCAGGTACTGGACGATGAATTCGACGTCGATGATGCCGCCGGGGTCCTGTTTCAGTTCGAACTCGGTTTCGCTGTTCGAGGCGTGGGCGTCGAGCATGCGCTGGCGCATGGCCAGAACCTCCTCCTTCAGCTTTGCCGGATCCCGCTTTTGCGTCAGGATTTCCTGGCGAATCGCATCGAAACGTGCGCCGACAGCCGGATCTCCGGCGATGAAGCGGGCGCGGGTCAGCGCCTGGTGTTCCCAGATCCAGGCATGGTTCAGTTCATAGTCGCGGAAGGCGTCGACGGTGCAGGCCAGCAGCCCGGCGTCGCCATTCGGGCGCAGGCGCAGGTCGGTCTCGAACAGCGTGCCGGCCGAAGTCTGGCTGGAAAGCCAGGTGTTGATGCGCTGGGCGAGCCGGGTGTAGTTTTCCTGCGCGCTCTGGTCCTCATCCTCGTAGAGGAAGATGATGTCGAGGTCGGAGGCGTAGCCGAGTTCCTTGCCACCCAGCTTGCCGTAGCCGATGACGGCAAACTTCGGCGTTTCACAGTGACGCTGGCGAATCTTCGGCCAGACCAGCCGCAAGGTGGTCTGCACGATGATGTCGGCGAGTTCGGTGAGGTGGTCGGAAATGTGTTCCAGCGTCTGCAGGCCGGCGAGATCCTGGGCCAGCACCCGGAAAACCTGCGCGTGGTGAGCTTCACGCAGGATGTCCATCTCTCGCTCGGCATCCCCGTCGTGTTCGGCGAGCTGCAGGGCCAGCGTTTCGCGGAAGCCAGCCCAATCGGTGGCGATGTCGTAGAGGCGCGGGTCCAGTATTTCATCGAGCAGGATCGGATGCTTGTTCAGATACTCGGCGGCCCAGGTGGCTGCGCCGACCAGTTCGGCGACTTTGGCGAGTGCCTGCGGGTATTGCTGCAGAAGGGCGAGGTAGGCGCCGCGGCGGCTGATCGTTTCGAGAAAACCGAGGGCGCGCGAAAAGGTGATGTCCGGATTGGGGGTGGCCGCCGCAGCCTGGATCAGGCGTGGGCCAACGGCATCGAGGCGTTCGCGGTTGGCGGCCGGCAACTGCACATAGCGCGATGAGCTGCGGAAACGGTCGAGTTGCTCGACAATTTCCTGTGGCCGGGAGAAACCCAGTTCGCCCAGGCGATCGCTGCAGTCCTCGCTGCCGCACTGGCCGAGCCAGAGACCGGCGAGCGGGTGAGTGCCCGCTTCGGGGTCGGAGAACACCTGTTCGAAATGACGGGCGACCTGCTCCCGGTGCGCATTGAGCGCTGCCATCAAGGCCGGCCAGTCAGCAAAACCCATGCTCGCTGCGATGCTGGTGCGTGCCTCGTCAGTGTCTGGCAGCATGTGCGTCTGGGCATCGTCCACATACTGCAGGCGGTGTTCCAGCCGGCGCAGGAACTCATAGGCTGCCGCCAGCTCGCTGCGCGCCTCTTCCGGCAGCAGTTGCCTTGCTGCCAGCAGTTCGAGCACCTTCAGCGTCGGTCGCAGTTGCAGCGCAGAATCGCGGCCACCGCGGATCAGCTGGAAGACCTGGGCGATGAACTCGATCTCGCGGATGCCGCCGGGGCCGAGCTTGATGTGGTCGGCCATGTCCTTCCTGGCCACCTCGCGGCGAATCTGCGCGTGCAGGTCGCGCATGGCGTTGATGGCGCCGAAATCGAAGTACTTGCGGAAGATGAACGGGCGCGCAACCTTTTCCAGCGCCGTTTTCCAGGCTGGTTGCAGGTTGTCGCCCTCATTCATCACCCGCGCCTTGATCCAGGCGTAGCGTTCCCACTCCCGCCCCTGGGTGATGAAATAGTTCTCCAGCGAGTCGAGCGAACAGACCAGCGGGCCGGAGTCGCCGTTGGGCCGCAGGCGCATGTCGACGCGGAAGACCTGTCCGTCGGCCGTTGCTTCGCCGAGTGCATTGATCAGCCGCTTGCCGAGGCGGGTAAAGAAATCGTAGTTGTCGATGCGCGCCTTGCCAGCCTGCTCGCCCGCCGTTTCGCCTTCTTCCGGGTAGATGAAGATGTAGTCGACATCGGAGGATACGTTCAGCTCGCGTCCGCCCAGCTTGCCCATGCCGACGATCATCAGGCGCTGCGGCTGGCCCGCAGCATCAAGCGGTTCCCCATACTGGGCAGCAAGCTGGCGATGGATGAAGTCGAGCGCGAAGTTGGTGGTGACATCGGCCAGCGCGGTCATCGTTTCGACCACTTCGGCCAGCGGTGCGTCTCCGGCCAGGTCGCGCACGATCAGGGCCGCCATGACCCGTTGCCGGAGCTTGCGCAGCGTGGTTTTCAGCTCGGCGTCATCGGATGACTTCGCCTCCGCCAGAAACGCCTGCATCAGCGTCGCCGGAACGGGCTGGTCGGCATGCCGCACCAGCCAGTCGGCAACGGCTGGCCGGCTGTCGAGCAGCTGGCGCAGGTAGCGGCTATGGCAGGTGGCTGCGGCCCATCGTGCAGGCAGTGTGGAGGCGGGGGTGTCGGCGCTCATGTTTTTCTCGTGGAAGGTTGCAGGCTGCCCCGCCGAACCGACGAAACCTTATCTTTGCGGGCGCAGAGGGGGGGCTCAAAGCCGGTACAATTGGGGTTGGACCAATACCCCTACATTCTAGTGACCCTATTCGCCATTTGGCAAAACGCTCGCGGACGATGAATCGGCGATGAACGAGATTTCCCGCGCCGAGTTGCGCGAGCTTCGTCCTGCGCTGTATCACCGCCTGCATGGGCTGCTGCCTGCTTTTGTTCATCCAGTCGCGCGCCGTCTCTGGCGGCTGCTTGGCTGGGGGCTGTTGCTGGCCTATTTCGCCTTTGCCGGACTGGTGCTGACGCTGCGTTATTCGGTGCTGCCGAATATCGAAAGCTACCGTGGCGACATCGAGCAGGCAGCCAGCCAGGCGCTCGGCCTGCCGGTACGGATCAGCAGCATCAGCGCGGGCTGGGACGGACTGCAACCGGATCTGACCCTGACGGGGGTGACTGTGGACGATGCTGCCGGTCGTCCGGCGCTGGCCTTTTCTCGCATCGAAGCGGTGCTCAACTGGTCTTCCCTGGCGCGGCGCCAGCTTCGCCTCTCCCTGCTGGCGATTGACGAGCCGGTGCTGCATATCCGCCGCGATGCGCAAGGCGGCTTGCAGATTGCCGGCATTCCGGTCAATGAGGCTGAAAGTGACCTCGATGTCGCCGACTGGGTGTTGGCCCAGAAGCGCATTCGCATCAACGGTGCCACCCTGGTCTGGGAGGATGAGCAGCGCGGGGCGCCGCCGCTGATTCTGGAGGATCTCAGTCTTGCGCTGGACAACGATGGCCGGCACCATCGCTTTGGCCTGACCGCGTTGCCACCGCCCGCATTGGCCGCCCGCATCGACATTCGTGGCGATCTCACTGGCGAAGACCTGGCCAGGCTGGATGAGTGGAAAGGAAAGCTCTTTTCCGAACTGGACTATGTTGATCTTGCCGGCTGGCGCAGCTGGGTGGATTACCCTGTCGCTCTGTCGAAGGGCAAGGGGGCGATGCGCGCCTGGGTGTCGATCGAGGAAGGCCGGCTGCTCGACCTGACCACGGATCTGGCGCTTGATGATGTGCGCCTCAGGATTTCCAGAAATCTGCCAGAACTGCAGTTGGATAATCTTCACGGCCGGCTCGGCGGGAGCTTGCGTCGGGACGGTTTTGCCGCATTCGGGAGCAAGCTGAGTTTGGGGCTGGAGGACGGTACCAAAGTGCCACCGACAGACTTCAGTTTCGATTGGCAGGCTTCGGGCGATGGTCGGTCCGTTCAGGGCAGCGGTACCACCAGCCGCATGAACCTGCAGCGGCTGAACAAGCTTTCGGCCTATCTTCCGCTCGACGCGAAGACGCGCAAGCTGTTCGACGACTATGCGCCGAGCGGCGAGATCGCCGATCTCCGCGTATCGTTTTCGGGCGATGCCGATAGCCTGAAGTCCTATGCGCTGCGCGCACGCTTCTCCGACCTTGGCTTGCGTGCCCAAGGCTATTTCCCCGGCTTCTTTGGTATTTCCGGCAGCGTCGATGCCAGCGAGAAGGGCGGCAAGGTAACGCTGCGCTCCGAGCGCTCCGGCGTGGACCTGCCGACAGTTTTCCCGGAACCCAGGTTGTCCTTCGATACGCTATCAGCCAGTGCGCGCTGGAAGATCGACGGCGCCAAGATCGATGTCGATCTCGACAAGATCGAGTTTGCCGGCCACGACGCGGCGGGTTCCGCGCAGGGGCACTACCGCCTGACTGGAGACGGGCCGGGGAACATCGACCTGACGGCAGCCTTGACGCGCGCGCGCGGAGATGTCGTCTGGCGCTACATGCCGCACTCGGTCGGCGAGGACACACGCAAATGGCTGCGGCGTGGCATCACTGTCGGCAACGCCAGCGAGGCAAAGCTGACGCTGAAGGGCGATCTGGCGCGTTTCCCTTTCCTCGATGGCTCCGGTACCTTCCTGGTAACGGCCAAGGCGCACGATGTTTCGATCGACTACGCGCCCGGTTGGCCGATCATCGAGCATATTGAAGGAACGCTGCGCTTTGCCGGTGCCGGCATGCGTGTCGATGCCGAGCGCGCTACCTTGCTCGGCGCCCGTATCGGCACAACGGTTGCCGAGATCGACGATTTCGACGCCGACAATCCGTTGTTGACCGTACGCGGAAAAGCGGAGGGGCCGACCGCCGAGTTCTTCCGCTTCATCGATACCAGCCCGGTGAGCGAGGTGCTGGAACACGCGACCTCCGACATGCGGGCGGTTGGCAACGGCAAGCTGGACCTGTTGCTGAAGATACCTCTGGCCAAAACCGACGATACCGTTGTGCAGGGCGACTACCGTTTTGTCGACAATCAGGTGACGGTCGATCCGGCGCTGCCGCCGATGACTTCGGTCAATGGACTGTTGCAGTTCTCCGGTGACGGTATCGTCGTTCGGGATATCAGCGCCCAGTTCCTCGGTGGCCCGGTCAAGGTGCGTGCCGATACGCGGGCGGGGCGTGTCGATGTGCTGGCGACCGGCTCCCTGTCGGTGCTGCAGGCGCGAAAGCACTACCAGATTCCCCTGCTCGACCATCTCGCGGGCACTGCCAACTGGCGGGCCGAAGTCAAGGTGAAGAAAAGTTCGGCAGAGGTCATCGTTGATTCGACACTGGCCGGAATCTCCTCAAGCCTGCCTCCGCCGTTCAACAAGACCGCGACCGATACGCTGCCGGTGCGTTTCGAGAAGGGGAGCGTGGCGGTGAACGGGGGGCGCAAGGGAGACAGTCGGGACCGTATCCAGGTGAGCCTGGGCAAGGTTGCGGCGGCCCAGTTGCTGCGTCGACGTAATGCAGACGGAAAGCTGGTGCCGGAGCGTGGCGCGCTGGTCATCGGTGTGCCGCTGGCCTTGCCGGAAAAGGGCATGGCCGTCTCGGTGACCGTGCCCGAGGTGGATATCGACTTCTGGCGTGGCGCACTTGCCCCGGATCAGGGCAATGCTGCCGACAGCCCCGGTGCACAAGCCTTGATGCCCGACCAGGTGGTGTTGAAGACGCCCAAGCTGAGTGTTTTCGGGCGTCAGTTTCATGATGTCGATGCGCGTGCGCGTATGGCTGGGGGGAGCTGGCAAGTGGCGCTCTCCTCGCGCGACGCCAGTGGCGATGTGCAATACGATCCCTTCGGGCGTGGCGCCCTGCGTGCCCGGCTGAAGAACTTCACCGTCGGACGCGTGGCGCAGCAAGGGGCGCCTTCAGCCAGCAGTGCCTCGTCCTCCGATGACTTGCCAGCGCTTGATATCGTGGCCGAGAGCTTCGCCATCGCCGATCAGAAGCTGGGCCGGCTGGAAATACAGGCGCACAACGCTGGCTCGAACTGGCAGGTCGAGAAACTGTCCATCAGCAACCCGGATGGCCGTCTCGATGGCTCTGGCACGTGGAAGATGCAGTCTCCCCAGCGTTTTGATCTCAGCTTCAAGCTGGGCAGTGAAAACGTTGGCGCCCTGCTCGATCGTCTGGGTTATCCCGGAACCGTCAAGCGCGGCACGGCAACGCTTTCCGGGCAGTTGTACTGGGCGGGAGCACCGATCCATATCGATTATCCATCGCTGACCGGCACCATGCGCGTGGAGGCTGCCAACGGACAATTCGCCAAGATGGACCCTGGCGCGGCCGGAAAACTGCTCGGCCTGATCAGCCTGCAGGGCCTGCCACGGCGCATTACCCTCGACTTTCAGGATGTCTTTTCCGAAGGCTTCGCCTTCGATTCGATTGCCGGAAAGATGGAGGTGAAGGCCGGCGTGATGCATACCGATCGCTTGCAGATCGATGGCCCGTCGGCGCGTGTGCTGATGCGCGGCGATGTCGATCTGCAGAACGAAACGCAAAAACTGGTGGTCAATATTCAACCTGAGCTGGGCGGAACCGCCGCCCTCGGCGTGGCGCTGATCAACCCGATCGCCGGTGCTGCGGCCTTGTTGGCGCACAAGGTGTTGCAGAATCCGCTCAACCAGATTTTTTCGTTCGATTACGGCATTACCGGCAAATGGGACGATCCGAAGGTGGACAAACTCTCGGTGCAGCGACTGGATGCCAGGCCGGATCCAAAATCGGGAAATCCAGGAGACAGGACAGGTGGTGGGGAATAACGTGGCTCAGCAAAAAGAGCAGGCTGCCAAACGAAATGTTCGGGTCGCTGCTGCCCAGATGATTTCCGGGCCGCGGGTCGATGACAATCTGGCGGTTGCCGGCCGGCTGGTGGCCGATGCCGTGGCACAAGGTGCCCAGTTGGTGGCATTGCCCGAGTATTTTCCGATCATGGGCATGAACGACGGCGACAAGGTTCTGGTGCGTGAAGCCGATGGCGATGGACCGATCCAGGCCTGGCTGGCGGAAACGGCAGCGCGTCACGACATCTGGCTGATCGGCGGTTCGATTCCGTTGATGGCGAAAGACCCGGCCAAGGTATTGAATTCGAGCGTGGTCTATGGCCCCGACGGCGACAGGGTAAGCCGTTACGACAAGATTCACCTGTTCGGCTTCCAGAAAGGAAGCGAGTGCTATAACGAGAGCGCCACCATAGAGGCCGGGAAGATACCTGCTGCTTTTGATACGCCCTTCGGTCGTATCGGCCTTTCAATCTGCTACGACCTACGTTTCCCCGAACTGTATCGCGCGCTGGGCGCAGAAGAGGCGATCGATCTGCTGGTCATCCCGGCGGCTTTTACTGAAACCACCGGTCGTGCCCACTGGGAAATCCTGCTGCGTGCCCGTGCCATCGAAAACCAGTGCTACGTGCTCGCTGTCGGCCAGGGTGGCCGGCACGAGAACGGGCGCGAGACGCACGGCAACAGCATGCTGATCGACCCCTGGGGAAACATTCTTGACCGCAAGCTGAAGGGGCCGGGCGTCGTCATCGGCGACCTTGACCATGCCTTCATCGCCGAAACCCGCGCCAGCCTGCCGGCGCTCAAACACCGAGTAATGTGAAACCAAACCCATGAGCCTTGCTGACAATCTTCTCGCCCGCGCCGAACAGACCCTGCTGACACCTTTTTCGCTCGGCACGCGCGATCTGTCGGATGTCTTCGGCACCATCCTCAAGCATGGCGTCGACTACGCCGACATCTACTTCCAGTACAGCCGCTCCGAGGCCTGGAGCCTAGAG
>JAUPVD010000390.1 GCA_030917225.1 Pseudomonadota bacterium | reverse complement strand
CGCGCGTTGGCCGTCGGCCGTTCGCCATCGACCAGGAACTGCACCGCATCGCGGCCCATGCCGCGAGTCTTGGCCGACGGCGCGCCGTCGCCGGTATGTTCGCCGGCATCGATGCCGGGCAGCTTGCGGATGACTTCGCCGACGGTGAGGCCGCCGAGGGCTTCGATCTCCTTCTTGTCGAGCACGGTCTTCTGGGTGACTGATTCGCGGCGGTCGGTCAGCGCGTCGTGGGTGGCGGTGACAACGATTTCTTCCAGCTGGGTCTGGGCGAGGGCGGGCGAAAAGGTGACTGCCAGGGCGAGCAGCAGGCAGGTTTTTGCGGGGAGCGTCCGCTCATGGTTCGCTACGGCTTGCTGCGCAAGCCTACTCACCACGAACGGGGGGATGCTCTTCGGGTCCATCCGTTCCAATGGAGGTGTGCTCCGGAGGTTCCCCCGTTCGTCCTGAGTAGCCCGCGCAGCGGGTGTATCGAAGGAACGGACGGCGTGAGCGCGCTTCATGCCACCCCCTCCACCCGCCGCAGCGCCGGATTGGTCAGCGTGCGCACCGCACCGCCAAGCGTGGCGAGCAGAAGTAGTGCGACGCCGAGCATGGCGAAGGGCAGGGCTGGCGGCAGCGGCTTGTCCTCGACGCGTTCAAGGACCATGCCCTGTATCTGCGGCGGAGCCGGTGCGGCCGGCGGTGGCGACAGGTCGGCAGCCTGTTGCGGACGAGTTGCCGGAAGCAGCGCGGCGAGGCCGAAGCCGGCGGTGGGCTTGGCGCCGTCGTCGACGAAGTCCTTGAACACCTTGTTGTCGGTGACGACATCGTGGCGCTGGGCGAGGTCGCGGTAACGTTCCTTCAGTTCAGCCAGTACCTTCGGGTCGGCTTGCCAGTAGCCCTGGCGCGCGGCCTCGATCATGCGTTCGATGGTCTGCGCCAGCGCGGTCGGGTTCTTCGCCTCGAACCATTCCTTGAGGCCGAGCTGGTGCTTGTCGCGCACATAGACGTCGACGAACTCCTGCCACTGATCGTCACGCACGATCTCGCGGGCGACCATGGTCCAACCGGAAAAGTTGTTCATCGAGTCGAGCACCTGCAGCGTGCCGGCGTAGCCCTCGTCCATCAGGCCCTTGATGTAGCCGGGGTGAAAGTTGCGGGTGGCCAGTTCCTTGGCGAGGAATGCATCGGCGCCTTCGACCTTGCCTGAACCGCTACCGCGCAGGTTGGAGATGTACAGCTCCGGCGCCTTGCCGTCGAGGCGGCGCACCGCGAGGCCGATGCCGCCGAGGTACTGGAAAGGGTCGTCGGTGGTCAGCATGCCGTAGAGGTTGGAGGTGCGCGAGAGCACGGCACCTTCGGTGCCCTTCAGGTGTTCGGCGTAGAGGTTCATCTGTGCGGCCTTGCCCGTGGCCCCGGCAACGCCTTGCTTGCCCCAGTCCTCCTCGTCGGCGCCGTAGGCGAACTGCATGCGCGAGAGGTAGAGGTCGGCGAGCTTCCTGTCGCCCTCGGCCTTGCCCTTCCAGGTGTCGGTGGCGAGCGTCGCATCGTCCAGCCCGGTGCCGTACTTGCCCGATTCGGACGAGAACATGCGCGTCTCGGCAGCCTTCACCGCCGCCGCGTCCGGGATGCCCTGCTGGATCAGGCGGGCAGCGATGGCGCGGCTGTTTTCGTACAGCGGGTTGTCGGCCTCATTGGCGCGGGCGGCGAGCTGCACCGCTTTCGCCAGCTGCTTCATCGCGTTCGGGAAGTGGTCGCGGTAGAGGCCGGTGGCCGACAACACGACGTCGACGCGCGGCCGGCCGAGCTTCTCGCGCGGCACCAGCTTCACATCGACAACGCGCCCGCCTTGATCCCACACCGGCTCGACACCCATGGTCCACAACGCCTGCGCTTCGAGCATGCCCTGATGGCGCATGGTCTCGACCGACCACAGCGAGAAGGCGAGCTTCTTTGGGAAATTGCCGGTCTTCGCCTTGTGCGTTGCAATCAGCGCTTCTGCGGCGTCCTTGCCGGCTTCCCAGGCCTGCTTCGTCGGTACACGCGAGGGGTCGAAGCCGTAGAGGTTGCGGCCGGTTGGCAGCGCGTCCGGGTTCTTCATCGGGTCGCCGCCGTAGGAGGTCGGAATGTACTTTCCGGAGAGTGCGGCCAGAAAGCCGTTCATTTCGTTCGCAGCACCGAGGTCGGCGTACCAGCGCTTGCCCTGCTCGAAGCGCTCGGCCAGTTTGGTGTCGGCGGGCTTGGCTGCATTGCCGGTCATCCAGTCACGGAACAGCTTGAACGGCGGCGCATCGACAGTCTTCTCGTAGTTGTCGACAAACATTTCGTCGAGGTCCTCGTCCGGAACGCCGGCCGCTTTTGCGGCGCTTTCCCAGAAACCCTTGCCGAGCATCAGCAGCACGGTGCCGAGGCGGTGTACTTCTTTCGGCGCCGTGGCGAAGGTATGCAGACCGAGCGGCTGCGCGGTCTGTGCCAGCTCGTGCAGGTGGTCGTGCAGGGTGTCGACGAAATTGCGGAATTCGCTGTCGATGCGTGCCTCGCTCCAGCCCATGTCCTTGTCGATGCGCTCCTTCTTCACGGCGGCCTTGAGGTCGGCGGCGAGCTTGAGCTTCACCGCGCCGTCGTCCTGCGCCAGCCAGGCGTGCAGCAGGTCGTGGATCTTCACCGTCGCTTCGTGCAGGCCGGCTGGAGCGAACGGTGGCGTCTGGTGGGTGATGGTCGTGGCGCGGCCGCGGCGCTTGGTTTGCATCGCCTCACCGATGTTGTCGACGATGTAGGGGTAGATCACCGGCACATTGCCCACCGCCAGCATCGGGTAGTCGCTCATCGCCAGGCCGCGCTCCTTGCCGGGCAGCCATTCCTGCGAGCCGTGCGTGCCGTAATGCACCAGCGCGTCGGCCTTGAAGGCTTCGCGCACCCACAGGTACTGGGCCAGGTAGTAATGCGACGGGATAGCCTTGGTCGAATGGTAGAGCGCCTTTTCCTTGTCTTCCCACTTCTCGCCGCGCGGCGCTTGTGGCGTGAAGATCACCTTGCCGGCGGCAAAGCGCGGAATGACGAAAAAGGCTTCGCCATTG